>JAJFHO010000172.1 GCA_021775575.1 Hyphomicrobiales bacterium | reverse complement strand
CTTTTACGCCTACGCCGGACCCTATGGTTTGAACGTTCCGCTCCGGCGCGGCGGCACCTATTGGGTCACGGTCACCCCAGACGATCCACGGCGTTCCGAACCCATGCGGATAGCACTTAAAGATCGATCGCACCAAATCCGCGCAGGCGAGATCGATTGGCGCAAGATTGGAGTTGGTTTTGAGGTTGCCGAGTAAAAATGTACGCGAATGTGACGCCGGTGGCCCAATTCATTGGGGGAGGGTCAGGTTTTAGTTTTCTTCCGATTTTCTGGACATTCCCGTCGAAACTGTTGAGCAATCGATCCTGCCGGCTGAGATTAACGTGTTTGAATCCCGGACCGAATTATCCGCCGGGCCAACGCTTGTGCCTTTGGGAAGAGAATGTTTGCTTTGATCGCAGTGAGCATAATCGGAACAAAATATCGAGTTGATCCGTGATGACAGCTCAAGCCATCTCACGACCGCGAGTTGAGTTTGCGCATCTCCTGCGTGGATTCGCCGCCGGCTCCGTTTTATTGAGCCACCTTGCCTACACGTTCTGGCGGAAGCCTGACATTGTTGGTGGACTCATCGTTTATGACGCACTGCCGCAATCCTTGGCAAAGGTATCTTCCATCGCCTTGACCGATTTTGGTCTGCCGGATTTCTGGGGCCATTTTGGCGTAGCGCTTTTCTTTCTTATCAGCGGCTTCGTCATTCCATTCTCGACCGCACGGTTGTCGGGACCCGCTTTTGCTATCGCGCGCGCATTCCGAATCTGGCCAACCTATGCGGCAGGTCTCACTGTCGCGCTTGCCTGTCTGGTGACCAACGCCACGCTTTCCGAAACCCCATTTCCTTACAGCGCATCTGAGATTTTAAATCACTATTTCATCGTGCCGCGTTGGCCAACTTTGACACGCCCGATCGACGGGATCATCTGGTCACTGGAAATCGAGCTCTTTTTCTATGCCTACTGCCTGCTGGTCATCCGCAGACTCATTTGCGGTCGTGCAAATTGGCGGCAGGCGCGGAAAGACGGAAAACTGGATCAGGCCAAAAGCAGACATCGAAGGCCTGCCATTCACATTTCACGTTTGGATGAAATCGATTTGTATCCAGCTTGCATTGTGGCGGACGAACAGCTTGACTGGTTGCGAGTCTGGATGGGAAGGAAACAGTAGTGCATAAACGGGTTCTCTTGGCCGTTAGCGTCATAGCCTTGCTGGCGGGCACGGTTTTGCTGAGCGCTGTTCCTGCCCATACGCAGAGCCTGTTGCCCTGGTTGACTCAGACCAAACCGGAACCGAAAAAGCAGCGCAAGCCTCGTGCCAGCGGTGGCACCTACCGCACTCTGTGCGTGCGTGCCTGTGATGGCTATTACTTCCCGATCAGCTTCAAGGTCGCACGCGCGAAATTCAAATCCGACGCCAATGCTTGCCGCCAGCGCTGCGCTGGCGGACAGGCGCGGCTTTTTTTCCATCGAAATCCAGGCCAGGAATTATCGGGTGCAGTCGATTTGAGCGGCAACCGCTATGTCGATCTGGAAAATGCATTCCGTTACCGCAAGGAACTGGTTGAGGGGTGCGGATGCAAAGCCGACGTGTGGGGTGAAACCGAAGTCAGCAGACCCTAGAGCACTTTCCGACCATACGGGAACACGATCGCAGTGAACCCGTATGGTCGGAAAGTGCTCTAGCTTGGTCGTATGTGGTGCGGGCAAGCCTAAACGCCCGTCAGCGACTTTGGAAACGACGGAAGGGACAACTTCGCGGCTGGCCTCTTTCTTATATGCCGGGTTTGAGTTCTGCGCTGCACCCGAGAACAGAGGTCGCCCGATTTTGGGGCACACTTCCGCGTGGTTCCCGGGCTTGTTGTCAACCTGCGTGGGTCGCGCTTTTCTACGTTGCCGGCCTTGCGATGGGTGCAGGCTGCCACAAGCATTGGTCTCGCTGGCCTTCAGCTCAATGCCGGCTATCGGCTTCGTTCTTGGTCCCGAGGATATGGACACTGCATCCGTAGGCAATGCCGGTCGTCCAGACACAACCGTAAACAACTGCCCAAATCATTTCCTCTACAGGGTATCCGAAGACCGTAACACCGTCGCGAACCGCAGCTGTCCAGACAGATGAAAAGCTGGGGCTAATCAGTGACAGCAATGCCAATTGAACCGCGTAAAACATGCCAAAGCCCAGGGCGCCCGTCAGGGCAAGTGGCAACAAGCTGGAATCGCGAGACAACATCAGCACTCCGATTACGGAGAGTCCCAATATTGTGCCGGTCATCAGTGAGGCATTGGCAAGGCCCAGTCCCCTTTCCCACAAGGCAAGCATCACCGCGAGGGCTATGAAACTGTACAGGACGAAGCGTCGCGCCAATATCTTGAATTGCAACCTATTTTTGAGGCGCCGCCGAAACGGAAACACCGCAATCAGCCATACGAAAACACCATTGCCGAATGAAAACAGCATCCCCTCGATGCTGAATAACGGGCCGAAAATATGAGGCGGGGTCCAATAGTCCAGAACAAACAGCGAATCCAATAGTCCGAACGGCGTTGCCAAAATACCGGAAATAAGCGCTACTTTGCTATGTTTGGGACAGATGGCCAATACAGCAAGGGCCAGGAATGAAATCACCAGCCCGTAGACCAAATATGCCGACACAAGATTTGCACTCCGCCATAGAAAATAGAGAATGTTCGTCAGTCTGCGCTTTCATATCATGGAGCATGGTGAAGAAAGGCAGGCAAGGCGCATAATGCTGCGCGTGCGCCCATAACCGACTGTCGGACATTCGCCTATTCCCCCAATGGGATGGGCCGGTTGCTTTGCCTGCTGGTTGGTCTGAGAAGATTTGGACCAACTCATGAATGGAGAAGTAGCTATAGCGAAGGAGGCGGGATTCCGATGATCGCTCAGGATCAAAAGCGCTCGTGGCCCACCGTCGGCAAGAGCGTCCGCTCCACTCCCAACGCCAGACATTGACCCGCTGAACTCCCGCTTTGCGCCCCGGAACGGCCGTGCAGGCATGTGCTCCTGATCGGTAGCTTTGTGCCGGCAACCGTCATTCCAGCTTGTCTTGGCCTTCTTTCCTCGATATGCGCGTCGATCGGGTGCAACGGCAGGCTTGAGATGGACGTGGCTGACTAATGACCGCGGTTGTTGGGTGAGACGATCTCGAACTTTTTCATCCGCCGATGCAGAGTGGTTCGGTCGACATAGGAGTCCGACGCCACCGCATAGTCGACCGATGTCGACTCCGCATAGCCGTTATTTTCGACCACGAAAATCACCGGCAGGTTCCACACGCCCGCCTGATTCATGCTTTCCAGCACGGTTCCCTGGTTCGATGCGCCGTCGCCGAAAAAAGTAATGCCGACACCGTCATGGCCGAGTTTCCGGGCCGCAAGGGCCGCGCCGCATGCCAATGGGGCGCTGGCGCCAAGGATACCGTTTGCGCCCATCATGCCCTTGGACAGATCGGCGATATGCATGGACCCGCCCTTGCCCGCGCTAGTTCAGAGTGTGCGTGCGGGCACGAATTGGCGCCGCGGTTGAAAAGCCCGTGCGCGGCCGCATAGGCCATGCACGCCTGGACATTGACAGTGCGGAATGCATCCAGCCGAAGCCGGATAGTCACGGTATCGGCCTCGGAGAAAGTCATCTCCCGCTCGCCATCAAGAGCGATCGAGCCAGCCGAAACGGCGGGTTTATAGGCGATTTCCGGTTCGATCACTTCGACGCTGGCGATCCCGGTCTCGGCGATCAGGCCGGGCGCGATTGTCGCCGAAATCACCTGTTCGGCCGAGGTTGCCGGCACAAGACGAACCCTGCGCCCTTCCGGTTCCGACCGGCGCAAGGGGGCGAGAAGCCCGACGACAGAGGACATGCCGATGCCTTCGGGTGCACCGAATGTGGTGAACAGGTCGCGGAAATTTTCCGGCTTCCAGATCGTGCGCGCGCCGACAAACCTCTCCGACACCACCGCCACGTCCACCAGGGCAATCTCACGCCGGTCGTTAATCGTCACATCGAGGCGCTTGTTAAAAAAATAGGCCAGCTCGCAGGGCACTTGCTGCGTGACCGCCAACCCTACCGCCAGGCCGGTCATCGTCGGATCGCGGGTTTCGGGAAAGGCATTGTTGGTTCCGGTGGAAACACCCGCGGTCGGCGTGTTGCGGCATTCCGACACCACGACGCGGTTGGTGCCGTCGCCGCCCAGCACGATGATCGCCCCAACGTCCAGATCCCGCATCATGCGCGCCGCAAGCGCGCTGTCATCCGCCGTGCAGGTGACGGGCATATCCAGATAGCCCACCTTCGGGAAACGGGCGGTGCCCATTCTCTCTTCGCGGCCGATGGCGCGCATCAGGTGTGGCGTTGACGCGCAGCACATGTCTTATGCCGGCAGAGACAGTCGGGAGTTACCAGAATGCCCTCCAGCACTCGTATATCAATGAGCTCAAGTGCTGCTCGTTGTCGCCGGCCGGGCCGACTGGTGAGAGTGAGCTATGGTCGCCGTGGTCGCCGCAGTTGGGATCAATGGAATTTCCCGGCCGCTCTTCCCACCTTGCCGCCTCTGGACTAAAAACATGACACGACTGAACAAGCGACCCGGAGCAAGCATGGCCGGCGAGGGTGAATTGGGCTCAATAGTCGTCGACACGGCGACGCGTATTTTCCGTGACCTCTGCGATCCGCAGACGATCAACAACGCTGCGGAGGAGAGCTGGAAACAGCCTCTATGGCGGACCCTGGAAGACTCTGGCCTGACCCTGTGCTGGGTGCCCGAAGACAAGGGCGGCGCCGGCGTGCGAATTGCGGACGGGTTCGATATTTTGCAGGTGGCCGGCCGCTTTGCGGCTCCGCTCCCGCTGGCGGAGACAATGCTGGCCGGCTGGCTTCTTGCACAGACTGATCTTCCCGTTCCGGCAGGCGCCATGACCCTTGCCCCGGGTGACGACCAGAACGAAATCCTGCTCGACGCCGGCGGCAAAATCACAGGCAACGCGCGCAAGGTTCCCTTCGCCTCGGAAGTATCGCATCTGGCGATCGTCGCAAAGCGGAATGGCGACAATGTCATTGCATTGATTGACAGTTCCGACTGCGATATTTCGAGCGGCACCAATATCGCCGGTGACGCGCAAAATGATATTGTTTTCAACAATGTATCTCCGGTCGGCGTATCCGATATGCCCACCGGCCTCGGACCGGAAGAAGTCATGATGATGGGTGCCGCGGTTCGCTCCCGGCAGATGGCCGGAGCGCTTGCGGCAATCCTCGACTTGTCTGTCGAATATTCAAAAGAGCGCGTGGCCTTCGAGCGGCAGATAGCAAAATTTCAGGCTGTTCAGCACAATCTCGCACGGCTCGCGGGCGAGGTCGCGGCCGCCGAGGCGGTCTCCGGCTCGGCCGCCGATGCGATCGACAGGGCCGCGCGGTTTGACGATGCGGTTTTTCTCGAAACGGCGTCTGCCAAAATCAGGGTAGGCGAGGCGGCTGGCGAGGGGGCGGCAATCGCGCACCAGGTTTTCGGCGCAATCGGGTTCACGGCTGAGCATATCCTGCATCGCCTGACACGGCGGCTCTGGGCCTGGCGTGACGATTTTGGCGGCGAGAGCCATTGGGCCGTAAAGCTCGGCGCCAGGGTTGCGATGCACGGCGCCGACGACCTTTGGCCCGCTCTGGCGTCCCGTTGATCGCGCGACAGCAAGAAACCCCATGACCCAGAATATCCATTTCGATCCCGTACGCCTTCCACCGGAGGCGCAGGTGCTGCGCGGGGAAGTGCGGGCGTTTCTGGCCGAGGAAATTGCCGCCGGATCGTTCAACCCCGAGTGCGAAACAGACAATGACGGTTTCGACCGCGCTTTCAGCCAAAGGGTCGGCGCGAAGGGATGGATCGGGCTGACCTGGCCGAAGAAATATGGCGGCCATGAGCGCAGCTTTCTCGAACGCTATGTGGTCACGGAAGAGTTCCGCGTGGCGAATGCGCCGACGCGCGGTCATTTCGTTGCCGACCGGCAAAGCGGTCCCATGCTGATGAAATATGCCAATAAGGACATCTGCATGGATGTGCTGCCGCGCATCTGTCGTGGTGAATGCTGTTTTTGCATAGGGATGAGCGAGCCGGGGTCCGGGTCCGATTTGTTCGCGGCGAAAACCAAGGCCGAAAAAAGCGCCGGCGGCTGGCGTGTCAACGGCACCAAGGTATGGACGTCCAGTGCCCATCATGCGGACTATATGATCGGCCTGTTTCGAACCTCGCCGCCGACAGAAGAAAACAGGCGCCATGGCCTGACCCAGTTTCTTGTCGACATGACGCTGCCGGGCATCACCGTCAATCCGGTGCATCAGATGAACGGGAGCCATGATTTCAACGAGGTCGTGTTCGACGACGTCATCATTCCCGGCACGCATGTGCTGGGCGATGTCGATATGGCCTGGCAGCAGGCGACCAGCGAACTGGCCTATGAGCGCAGCGGTCCGGAGCGGTTTCTGGAAACTTTCTACATTCTCGTGGGGCTTGTCCGGCTGCTCGGGGCTAATCCCGATTTGCGCGGCGCGGAGGGCATCGGAAGACTGGTGGCTCAAGTCCACACCTTGCGGCGGATGTCGGTGTCGGTGAATGGCATGCTCCAGGGCGGCAAGGAACCGGTGCTCGAAGGGTCGATCGTCAAGGATTTGGGGACGCTCTGGGAGCAGGCGCTGCCGGCGAAAGCCCGTGACCTTGCCGCTTTTTCCGATCCCGAGGCAGCCAACCGGATATCCTTCGAGGAGCAGTTGGAATACGCGACCATGATCGCGCCGAAGCTGACCATACAGGGTGGCACGACCGAAGTGTTGCGCGGCATTATCGCCCGCGGCCTCGGCCTCAGATAGCCTCGCAATGGCGGATATCGGCGCATTGCTCAATCCCGGCTCCGTCGCCATCATCGGGGCCTCTCCGGATGAAGCAAAGCTGCGCGGCCTGCTTCTTCAGGTGATGCTGATGCATCCCTATGCGGGCGATATTTATCCGGTCAGCCGGTCACATGCCGAGGTAATGGGCCTCAAGGCCTATCGCTCGATTGGCGAGGTGCCGGCTCCTGTCGATCTGGCGGTCATGGTTATCCCGTCGCGGTTTGTGGCGACCGAGCTGGAGCGCTGCGGCGAGGCGGGCGTCAAGGCCGTGCTGATCGTGACCTCCGGGTTTGCCGAACAGTCCGGCGATGACGGCAAGGCCATGCAGGCTACTTTGCGCGATATCGCAAACCGTTACGGCATGGCCGTCCTGGGGCCGAATTCGGAAGGCTTCACCAACACGGCCCGTTCGCTTGCCGTGACTTTCAGTCCGGCGATGCACGCGCCGGAAAGGCCGCTGCTGCCGCAATGGCACCAGGAAGGCCGTGTCGCCGTGGTGGCGCAGAGCGGGGCCGTGGGCTATTCGTTTTTCGATCGGGGGCGGCTCAAAGAATTGCCGTTCGGCTATGTCATCACGACCGGCAATGAAGCCTGTCTGGAGATATTCGATCTCGTCGACTATCTGCTGGACGAGGGAAAGACCGACGTCTTCATTCTGTTCCTTGAAGACATAAAGAATCCAGCGACTTTCAAATGCGTTGCGGAGAAGGCGCTCCATGCCGGCAAGCTTTTGATTGCCGCCAAGCTCGGGAAATCGGACGCCGCGAAACGCGCAACCGCGTCGCACACCGGCGCGCTGGCGGGAGACTATGCCATCTATGCGGCGATGCTGGATCACTATGGCATTGTCCAAGGGGCCGATACCGAACAGATGGTCGACATTGCCAGCGGGTTTCTGACCAACGCGCACCGCCTGCCGAAGGGGCGCAGGGTCGGGATTTGTACCGGTTCGGGCGGTGCGGGCGCCTGGATGGCCGATGCCTGCACGGCGGAAGGTCTGGACGTGCCCGAACTTGACGCACGCACGCGCGAAGAAATCGACAGGATTCTCCCGCCCTATGGCACATCGCAGAATCCCGTGGACGGGACCGCGCAGGCGATCCGCGAGATCGGCTATGCCGAATTGGCCTGGCTGGTTTCGAAATCGGATACGGTGGACGGCGTCGTGATGGTGACATCGGCGCGCAAGAAGAATGGCTATGACAGCGAACGGGACAATGTGTTCCGCGTTGCCCGGGAATGCGAGAAGCCGATCGTGTGCTGGAGCTACACCTGGCCTCATCAAACATCTTCGGAATTATTCGCCGAGGCGGGGTTTGCGCTCCACACCAATATGCGCAACTGCGCCCGGACCATGGCGGCGCTCGTCAACTATAGTGGCTTCCGCGACCGGTTCCTGGAGCGCCGGGCAAGCGAGAATGCGGCGACAGCGGAACCTCATCGCAACCGGGCGGGTGTCGGCGAGAGTCTCCGCAAGGCCGGCCGGATTGTCTGCGAATATGAGGCGAAGCGCATTTTGGCGGCTTATGGGATCGGCGCTCCCGGCAACGATCTTGCGATGAGCGCGGATCAGGCAGTTGCCGCCGCCGATAGGCTGGATGGCAAGGTTGCGCTGAAAATTCAGTCGTCCGACATTCCGCACAAGACGGAATCAGGTGGCGTCGCCCTGAATCTCGAGACCGCGGAAGAGGTTCGCGGCGCCTATCGCGGCATGATGGAAAGCGTTCGCGCCCGCTTCCCCGATGCGCAAATCAAGGGCGTCCTGGTTGAAGCGATGGCGCCGCCGGGCATCGAGGTCATACTGGGTGTCGGCCACGACCCCAAATTCGGGCCGATGTTGATGGTCGGCCTTGGCGGCATTCATGTCGAGGTCCTGGGGGACGTGGCCTTCGCGCCAGTCCCGCTCACTCATGGTGCCGCCCATGATTTGCTCGATAAACTCAAGGGCGCAAATATTCTCGGTGGCGTCCGCGGAGCACCTGTGAGCGATATCGGCGCGCTTGTCGAGGTGATGGTGAGTCTGTCCCGGTTTGCCGCCGATCAGGCGGAGGCAATCGCCGAGATTGATCTCAATCCGATCCTTGTTCACGCGCAAGGAAAGGGCGTGTCGATCGTCGATGCGTTGATCGTCAAACAATCCTTGAACATCACAAGCAAAGAGGCTCCCCATGCCGGATGAGGAAACAAGCCAGGATATCAGCGTCGAGATCGCGGATTTCGTGGCGACCATCGAAATTCAACGCCCGCCCTATAATTTTTTCGATTACGACCTGATCCGGCAAATCGCCAATGCGCTGGACGAACTCGACGAGAATCCCGAATGCAGGACGGTCGTGCTGGCATCTCAGGGCAAGGCATTCTGCGCGGGGGCCAATTTCGGCGACGGCAGCACCATCACCCGCGACGGCGATGTCGCGGGCCAGAACAATCGTGCCGGCGCCGACCATCTCTATATGGAAGCCGTCCGGCTGTTCGGTGCCAAGAAGCCGATCGTCGGCGCCATCCATGGAGCCGCGGTCGGCGGCGGTCTCGGGCTGGCGATGGTTCCCGATTTCCGCGTGACCTGTCCCGAGGCGCGTTTCAGTGCCAATTTTACGCGGCTTGGCTTCATCCCCGGGTTCGGATTGACGACGACGCTGCCGGAGGTGATCGGCAAGAGCAATGCGGCTTTGATGTTCTACACCGGGCGCCGTTTCAAGGGTGAAGAGGCACATGCCATGGGTTTGGCCGACATACTGGTTCCCCAAGACCAGGTGCGCCGGGCCGCGCTCGATCTGGCCAGGGAAATTGCGATCTCATCGCCGCTTGGCGTTGCCGAGGTGCGCGCGGTTATGCGGAAAGGGCTCGCCGAACGGGTCAGGGTGGCGACGGAGCATGAGCTTTCCGTGCAAGTCCGCTTACGCAAGACCGATGATTTCATTGAAGGTGTAAAAGCAATGTCGGAGCGCCGCGATCCCAACTTTGCCGGGCGCTAGGCGTGATTTCCGGCAACGTTGTTAGGGCTGTACGCCGACGGCAATAAAGGCTCCCCGGCCGATTGGATGCGTGTTGATCGCGGGGCCGGGCTGATCGACAAGCCGTAACACGGACAGCCGCAGCGCCTTGGCACAGTTGAGCTGGTTATTGGCGATCTTGACCTGGACCATGCCGGTGGTCATCTCGACCGCCGGTCCGGAAGGGATAAATCAATGCGTCGCGATCAGTCCGCGCGCCGCCGTATCGCGGCAGGCTGACCATCGTCCTATCAGCTGCAAATCGGCATGGATTTTCCGCGGAATAGTTAAATAGAATGCGGTAAACGGCCGTCGCCGGTTAAACAGTTCTTTGCACATTGGGTTGATAATTCCCGGGTTATGCAACCAAGGGGATGTGGCGATCTTGCCAATTGCCAAAATAACATCCGGACTCTCTCGTAAGGCGAGGGCGATCTGGCAAGAGCAGCGGACTGCCGTCATCGATGCCGGCATAGTCGGCTTGTTGGGCGGCTTCATATATCTAATCGCCATGTCGCATGACGCGTTCGAATGGCTGCACACATTCACCCGGACCCATGAACACTGGGAGCTGGACGAATTTCTCACGGCGTCGATTGTTCTGACGTTTATGTTGGCTGCTTTCTCCACGCGCCGTGTTTTCGACGTGCGCGGGCAGATCGCTCGCCGAAGAGCCGCCGAGCAGGAGGCCCGGAGGCTTACATTGTATGACGCCCGGACGGGTCTCCCCAATCAGCAAATGCTGTCGAATGAATTCGAGAGCGGCAAAGCCGCTCTCACGTCGCAGGACAAGCTATGCGCTGTCCATGTCATCGATCTTCATCACTTCAGAAAGGTCAACGATGCCCACGGCCACGCAACGGGCGACGAGGCCATTTTATTCGTTGCGCAGAGATTATCCGCCCTTGCCTATGGAAAAGGCATCGTCGCACGGTTGGACGGCGACAAATTCGCGATTCTCGTCTCGTTTTCGAGCGGATCGGCGAAACACCGGCGGTTCGCCCGGCGGATCATCCGCACCGTGTCGGAGCCGATGCATCTCGGTGATCTATCGGTTGCGGTCGGCGCAAATGTCGGTGTTGCGCTCTATCCCGGGGACGGGGAGACCCTGCAAGAGCTGCTGCGCTCTGCCCACCTGGCCCTGTCGAACGCCGTCAACGACGATCGCCGCACCATCAGCTTTTTCAAGCCGGAGGTCGATGCGATGATGCGGAAGCATCTCATACTGGAACAGCAGCTTGGGTGTGCTATCGGTAACGGCGAGATCGTTCCCTATTATCAGCCCCTGGTCGATCTGGCGTCGCGCTCGACGGTTGGCTACGAGGTCCTGGCCCG
>JAJFHO010000171.1 GCA_021775575.1 Hyphomicrobiales bacterium | reverse complement strand
AAAAGCAACCGCCTCAGACCCGCCAACCTCCGCCAAAACCTTCGTGATCGCCGCCGTCAACGTCGTCTTCCCATGATCAACATGACCAATCGTACCGATGTTGCAATGCGGCTTCGTACGCTCAAATTTCTCCTTGGCCATCTTGGCTCTCCATCCTTAGCGGTCTTCTTGGATTCCGTGGTTAATTCGCGTCAGGCGTATTTGGCCTGAACTTCCTCTGCCACGGCCTGCGGCACCTGCGCATATCGATCGAACTGCATGGTGTACTGGGCACGGCCCTGACTCATCGACCGCAGCGTATTGACATAACCAAACATGTTGGCGAGCGGCACCATGGCATTGATCACGGTGGCGTTGCCGCGCAACTCCTGCCCCTGCACCTGGCCACGCCGGCTGGTCAGATCGCCAATGATCCCGCCGACATAATCTTCCGGCGTCACGACCTCGACCTTCATGATCGGCTCAAGCAGTTTCGGCGCGGCCTTCTGCGCCACCTCCCGGAAAGCAGCCCGTGAGGCGATCTCGAAAGCCATGACCGAAGAGTCGACATCATGATAAGCGCCATCCGTCAGCGTGGCTTTCAGATCGAGCATCGGGAAACCGGCGAGAATGCCATTGTCGAGGACGCTCTGGATGCCCTTCTGGACGCCCGGGATATATTCCTTCGGCACATTGCCGCCGACGACCTTGCTCTCAAAAATAAATCCGTCGCCGGGCTCACCAGGCTCGAGCGTGATTTTGACCCGCGCGAACTGACCCGAACCGCCCGTCTGCTTCTTGTGGGTATAATCAATATCGGCCGTCTTGGTGATGGTCTCGCGATAGGCCACCTGCGGTGCGCCGACATTGGCCTCGACCTTGAACTCACGTTTCATGCGGTCGACCAGTATATCGAGATGCAACTCGCCCATTCCGCGGATCAGCGTTTGCCCGGATTCGTCGTCCACCGCGACACGGAAAGAGGGATCTTCCTGGGCCAGCCGGTTCAGCGCAATCGACAGCTTTTCCTGGTCGCCCTTGGTCTTGGGCTCCACCGCGACCTCGATAACCGGCTCGGGGAACTCCATCCGCTCCAGGATCACACGGGAATCGGGATCGCACAGCGTATCGCCGGTGGTCACATCCTTCAGACCGGCCAGTGCGACAATATCGCCGGCATAGGCTTCCTTGATGTCCTCGCGCGAATTGGAATGCATCAGCAGCATCCGGCCAATGCGTTCTTTTTTCTCCTTCACGGAATTGAAGACCGCCTGACCGGCCTCGAGTTTTCCTGAATAAATTCGCGCAAAGGTAAGCGAGCCGACAAAGGGGTCATTCATGATCTTGAAGGCAAGCAATGAAAGGGGCTCGTCATCGGACGACTTACGGACCGTGTCCTCACCACTCTTGACGTCGATACCCTTAATAGACGGCACATCAACCGGTGAAGGAAGATAGTCGACAACGCCGTCGAGCAGCGGCTGCACGCCCTTGTTCTTGAAAGCCGAGCCGCAGAAGATCGGCACGAAGTCATTCGTGCAGGTGCCCTTGCGGATCATCGCCTTGAGCGATTTCTCATCAGGCTCGGACCCTTCCAGATAGGCCTCCATTGCCGCCTCGTCCTGGTCAACGGCGATCTCCACCAGCTTTTCACGGTATTCCGCAGCCTTGTCGGCCAGATCCGCCGGGATATCGTCCTCATGGAACTTTGCCCCAAGAGTCTCCTCATCCCAGATGACCGCCTTCATCTGGACCAGATCGATCACGCCAACGAATTTGTTCTCGGCGCCAATCGGCAACTGAACCACGCAGGGCTTGGCCCCGAGACGGTCCTCGATCATTTTCACGGAGGTGTAAAAATCGGCACCGATCTTGTCCATCTTGTTGACGAAGATCATCCGCGGAACTTTATATTTGTCGGCCTGACGCCACACCGTCTCGGTCTGCGGCTCAACGCCTGCATTCGCATCGAGCAATGCCACAGCGCCGTCGAGCACCCGCAGCGAACGCTCTACCTCGATGGTGAAGTCCACATGGCCCGGCGTGTCGATGATGTTGACCCGCTTGTCGTTCCAATAGGTCGTGGTCGCGGCCGATGTGATCGTAATGCCGCGCTCCTGCTCCTGCTCCATCCAGTCCATGGTGGCCGCGCCGTCATGGACTTCGCCCATTTTGTGGCTCTTGCCGGTGTAATAGAGAATTCGCTCGGTCGTCGTCGTCTTGCCGGCATCGATATGAGCCATGATGCCGATGTTGCGATAGTCTTCGATGGGGGTCGTGCGTGCCATTTTATTCGTGCCTTGTCAGTCCCGCTACCAGCGATAGTGCGAGAATGCGCGGTTTGCCTCTGCCATGCGGTGCGTGTCTTCACGCTTCTTTACCGCCGTCCCCCTGTTATTGGCTGCGTCCAGCAGCTCGTTCGACAGCCTCTCGACCATCGTATTCTCGTTGCGGCCGCGCGCGGCCGTGATAATCCAACGGATGGCAAGCGCCTGCCGCCGTTCCGTCCGGACCTCGATTGGAACCTGATAGGTCGCGCCGCCGACACGGCGCGAGCGCACTTCAAGCGCCGGCATTACATTTTCAAGCGCCTGGTGGAAAAGCTCCACCGGGTTCTGCTTCGTCTTGCCCTCGATCTCGTCGAGTGCGCCATAAACAATGCGCTCGGCCACCGATTTCTTGCCATCATTCATGACCGAGTTCATGAATTTGGTCAGAATGACATCGCCGAATTTCGGATCGGGAATGATCTCTCTTTTCTCTGCTCTGTGGCGGCGCGACATTAATTCCTATCCTTAGTCATTTCGGCGATTTATCCGTGCAGCCTATTGTCCGGTACAAACCCAGCGGCGGACGGTGCAATTGCGCGACTCCGCGCTGCACAGCGACATGGCTTTAGACTCCGCCTCGAAACGGTTGGCCGCCCAGGAGCCGCCATAGGCGTTCCCGTTACCGACAGCCAAAGCACCGCAGGCATTCTTGAACCACGTCGCTACGCGGCAACCGCCGCCATGTTTCCTGCACTCCGACATAGCTCTGTTTTCCGCCCCGCCGCGCGTGCTGAAATCGTAAGACCAGCCGATAGCGCCTGTGGTCTGCGAAAAGGCGATTGCACCGTGCATATCGCGCGCGTCGGCCGGCTGAACACCGGCCACAGACAATATGAGCACCAATGACGCGACACCCGTCGCGCCCCGAATAATCTGGCAAAATAAGGTCATTTTGGTCTCTTGGCTCCATACTTAGACCGACGCTGACGCCGGTCGCCCACCCCTTGAGTGTCAAGCACTCCACGAATGATATGATAACGCACACCCGGCAGATCTTTAACCCTGCCACCGCGAATCAGAACCACCGAGTGCTCCTGAAGGTTATGGCCTTCGCCAGGGATGTAGCTGGTCACCTCAAATCCATTCGTGAGCCGTACCCGCGCGACCTTCCGCAGGGCCGAGTTCGGCTTTTTAGGCGTGGTCGTATAGACGCGCGTGCACACGCCCCGCTTTTGAGGACATTCCTCCATGGCGGGGACCTTGTTCCGCTTCACCGGCTGCTTGCGCGGATTACGGATTAGCTGCTGAATTGTCGGCATGCGCGACCTTTTTGACCTGTTTTCATGGGCTTAGCTAAAATGAACTAATCCCGTATCCTCATACAACAATGGCCGAGGCAACAGCATTCGCGTCGCTCAGCGCGTTCAAAAAACCAGAGGATCTTCAATCCGGAAACTCCGGCGCGCGAAGATCGTGTCCGAGTTCTTATTCGATTCTTTGTTGCGACAGCGTCTAGCCCGCTCTAAGGCGTCCGGGTCGGATGCCTTAAGACAGTGGAACTACCACCTGCCGCAAAGTCGGCGCAACATACGCAGGACCCCCCTCCGCCGTCAACAGCAAAAATTCAGAAAAAACAGACGGATTCTGCGGTTTGCCGGACCAAACCGATGCTTTTTCACAGACGCGCCGGACCGGCAAGCCGGCAATTGAATTGCGGCCGTAATTCGCTGGATTTTTCTGCGGTCGCAAAGCCGGTTCCAGCTGGCCCAAATACCGCTTGTAAATAACTATTTTACTAGTTATGTAGTTACGTGAGATTAACACGGAATTGGCGGTGCGCATTATGCTGGCAAGTGATGCGGTGAATGGATTTTCGGCGTTGGGGAATATTGCGCGTTTGCATATTTTCCGATTTCTGGTGCAGGCTGGCCGCGAGGGCGTTGCCATCGGCACGATCCAGGAACATCTTGAGATACCGCTCTCAACCCTGGCGCATCATCTCAATATGCTGGTCAAGACCGACCTCGTTCTGCAGCGCAAGGTCGGGCGGCAGGTTATCTGCCGGGCGAATTTCGACCAGATGGACCAACTGGTCGCCTTCCTGACGGAGAATTGCTGTGCGGGGTTCCTCGCCAGCGCCGGCGGGAAAGCGCCTATCCAGCGCCGCAAGGAGCGGGTGTCACAATGACAGCACAGGCCATCCAATTCTTCCGAAGCCGCGTGGCGACCCTCAAGCCGGACGGCGCCTTGACCCTGATCACGCTGGTGCTGGCCCTGCTCCTGCTGCTCGATCAATCCCAGTTTTCCCAATCCGTCCGCTTTACCGGCGAGCAGTTCATCCACGTCATGCCCTTCCTGATGCTGGCTATATTGCTGGCCGCCTACGCGAAGGCCAGCGGAGCCGATGCCCTTATCGCCCGCGCCTTTTCGGGCAATGTCATCCTGATGATCTTTATGGCCGCCCTGATCGGCGGCCTTTCGCCATTCTGTTCCTGTGGCGTGATTCCGCTCATCGCCGCGCTCTTGTCCATGGGCGTACCGCTCCCTGCCGTGATGGCCTTCTGGCTCTCCTCCCCGCTCATGGATCCGGCCATGTTCGCACTTACCGTTGGAACGCTCGGGACCACATTTGCCCTTGGCAAGACGGTGGCGGCGGTCGGCGTCGGCCTGTTCGGCGGTTATTCGCTTCTCGGGCTCACGCGCACGGGCCTGTTTGCCGATGCGCTGCGCCCGGAGGTTGGCAATGGCGGCTGCGGCGCCGCCGCGATACGGGACCCCAAACCCGTTCACTGGGAAATCTGGAGCGAACAGGCCCGCCGGCAGACTTTTCTCCGGGAAACCGGACGGGTCTTCCTGTTTCTCGGCAAATGGCTTGCGCTCGCCTTTCTGCTCGAAAGCTTGATGCTCGCCTATATTCCGGGGGAGTGGATTGCGCAATTTCTCGGCGGCGGAGGTATTTGGGGAACGGCGAGCGCCGCACTGATCGGCATACCAGCCTATCTCAACGGTTATGCGGCATTGCCGCTCATTTCGGGACTTGTCAACCAGGGCATGGATCAGGGCGCCGCGATGGCTTTTCTGGTCGCGGGAGGCGTGAGTTCATGTCCGGCCGCAATTGCGGTTTTCGCGCTTGTCCGGGCACCGGTGTTCTTCGCCTATATCGCCCTCGCCTTCTCCGGCGCAGTCCTGTCGGGCCTCATTTTCACATTGGCGGTCTGATGCCCGCGCGCCAAGACCGCGCATGAAAAAGGGCCGCTCCTTCGAGCGGCCCCTTCTCGTATCAATCGGCGCGCCGTGGCGCCTGCTACAGCCTACTCCACCGCACCCTGGGCTTCCTCGGCGCCGGCTTCTTCGGCGACAATCGCGGCGTCAGCACTTTCCGCCGCCAGTCTTTCAGCCGCCGCGCGGGCACGTTCTTCGAGAATAAGTTCATCACGGTGGGTGGCAACTTTCCGCAACCGGTCAAGCATGTTGCCCGTACCGGCGGGGATCAGCCGCCCGACGATGACATTCTCTTTGAGGCCTTCCAGCGTATCGACTTTGCCGTTGACCGCGGCTTCGGTCAACACACGTGTCGTCTCCTGGAACGACGCGGCCGAGATAAAGCTGCGTGTCTGCAGCGATGCCTTCGTAATGCCGAGCAACACCGGTGACCCGGTCGCCGGTTTGCCGCCCTCCTCGGCGGTTAGCGCGTTGCGCTCGTCCAGATCGGTCCGGTCGATCTGCTCGCCCTTCAGCAACCCTGTATCCCCAGGCTCCTCGATCTCCACCTTCTGGAGCATCTGACGAACGATTACCTCTATATGCTTGTCATTGATGGTAACGCCCTGAAGCCGGTAGACCTCCTGGATCTCGTGGACAAGATAGGCGGCGAGTTCCTCAACGCCCTTGATCGCGAGAATGTCGTGCGGCGCGGGATGACCATCGAGAAGGAACTCACCCTTTTCGATACGGTCCCCTTCCTGAACCGAAAGATGCCGGCCTTTCGGGATCAGATATTCAGCCGTCTCGGCATCATCGCCTTCCGGTTCGATTGCGATACGACGTTTGTTTTTATAGTCGCGTCCGAACACAACGGTTCCGCTGATCTCGGCGATGATCGCATGATCCTTCGGCCTGCGCGCCTCGAACAACTCGGCGACACGCGGCAGACCGCCGGTAATGTCGCGCGTCTTGGCGCTTTCCAATGGGATACGCGCAAGCACATCGCCAGCCTTGACCGCCTGCCCCGGATCGACCGACAAGATCGCCTCGACCGACAGCAAGTAACGTGCGTCACCACCACGCGGAACGCTGATCGCCTCGCCCTTCTTGTCCTTGATGACCACCGCGGGCTTCAGATCGGCACCGCGCGGAGAAGCACGCCAATCGACGATGACACGGTTTGTGATACCCGTTGACTCGTCATATTTCTCGTTCACAGACACAGCCTCGACGAGGTCTTCGAAATCGGCGTTGCCGTCCGTCTCGGTCAGCATCGGACGTGTATAGGGATCCCATTCCGCGATTCTTGTGCCGCGCTTGACCTTGTCCCCTTCGTCGACTCGCAGATGAGCGCCGTAGACGAGCTTATGAGCTGAGCGTTCGGTTCCATCTGCATCCAAGATGACAATCGTTGTGTTGCGGCCCATCGCCACAAGCCGCCCTTTCGAATCCTTGGCGACCTCGCGGTTGCGGATTTCGACCTTGCCGTCGAAATTCGACTCGACGAAAGATTGGTCCACAACCTGTGCCGTACCGCCAATATGGAAAGTGCGCATCGTCAGCTGCGTGCCCGGCTCGCCGATCGACTGGGCCGCAATAACGCCGACCGCTTCGCCAATATTGACCGGCGTACCACGAGCCAGATCCCGGCCGTAACAACTTCCGCATACGCCGTTGGCGGCCTCACAAGTCAGCACCGAGCGGATTTTGATCTCCTGAACTTGAGATTCCTCGATCTTCTCGACATCCAACTCGTCGATAAGCTTACCCTTCTTGACGATCTTTTCGCCGGTGCTGGGGTCGACGATATCTTCGGGTGAAACACGGCCGAGAACCCGGGCGCCAAGCGACACAATAACTTCGCCCGCGTCCAAAACAGCGGACAGGGTAATGCCACGGGTGCTTCCGCAATCCGGTTCGTTTATGATGCTGTCCTGAGCCACATCGACGAGCCGGCGGGTCAGATAGCCGGAGTTCGCCGTCTTCAGCGCGGTATCCGCCAGCCCCTTTCGGGCGCCATGTGTCGAGTTGAAATATTCGAGCACTGACAGCCCCTCCTTGAAGTTGGAGATAATCGGCGTCTCGATAATCTCACCTGACGGTTTCGCCATAAGGCCGCGCATACCGGCAAGCTGCTTCATCTGGGCCGGTGAGCCGCGCGCGCCCGAATGTGCCATCATGTAGATCGAGTTGATCGGCTTCTCGCGGCCGGTTTCCTTGTCGCGCTCCACCGCCGAGATGCGGGCCATCATCTCGTCGGCGACCTTGTCGGTGCATTTGGCCCAGGCGTCGACGACCTTGTTGTACTTCTCGCCCTGGGTGATCAACCCGTCATTATACTGCTGCTCATATTCCTTCACGAGGTCACGGGTTTCGTCGACCAACGCGTCCTTGTTATCGGGTATAACCATGTCGTCCTTGCCGAAGGAAATACCGGCCCAGCAGGCGTGTGAGAAACCCATCCCCATGATGCGGTCGCAGAAAATTACCGTTTCTTTCTGGCCGCAATGCCGGTAGACGACGTCGATCATCGTCGAAATTTCACGCTTCGTGAGCGCCTGGTTCAACAGATCGAACCCGACACCCGGCCTCCTTGGAAGCAGTTCGCCCAGCAACATCCGTCCCGGGGTCGTGTCATGTATCTCACTGAACGGCTTGCCGTCGGCATCGACGGTCTTGAAGCGTCCCTTGATCTTGGTGTGCAGCGACACGGCCCCCGTATCGAGCGCATGCTGGAGTTCCGACGTGCTGCCGAACGCCATGCCTTCGCCCGGTTCGCCGTCCTTCATGAGGCTGAGATAGTAGAGGCCAAGAACGATATCCTGCGACGGCACGATAATCGGCGACCCGTTGGCCGGATGCAGGATGTTGTTGGTTGACATCATCAGCACCCGCGCCTCGAGCTGCGCTTCCAGCGACAGGGGCACATGGACCGCCATCTGGTCGCCATCGAAATCGGCATTGAAAGCGGCGCAAACGAGTGGATGAAGCTGGATCGCCTTGCCTTCGATCAGAACCGGCTCGAAGGCCTGGATGCCGAGGCGGTGAAGGGTCGGCGCCCGGTTCAGAAGAACCGGATGCTCGCGGATCACTTCATCGAGAATATCCCAGACTTCCGACTTCTCGCGCTCCACCAGCTTTTTTGCCTGTTTGACGGTCGCGGCAAGACCTTTGGCGTCAAGCCGCGAATAGATGAACGGTTTGAACAGCTCCAGCGCCATCTTCTTCGGCAATCCGCACTGATGCAGCTTGAGCTCGGGGCCAACCACGATGACCGAGCGGCCGGAATAATCGACCCGCTTGCCAAGCAGGTTCTGGCGGAACCGGCCCTGCTTGCCTTTCAGCATGTCGGCGAGCGACTTAAGGGGCCGTTTGTTCGCGCCGGTGATGACCCGGCCGCGCCGGCCGTTGTCGAACAGCGCGTCGACCGCCTCCTGCAGCATCCGCTTCTCGTTGCGGATGATAATGTCGGGAGCCCGCAGCTCCATAAGCCGCTTCAACCGGTTGTTCCTGTTAATCACGCGGCGGTAAAGATCGTTCAGGTCCGAGGTCGCGAAACGGCCGCCATCCAGCGGCACCAGCGGGCGCAACTCGGGCGGGATCACCGGCACAACCGTCAGGATCATCCACTCCGGACGGTTGCCCGAATGGATCAGCGCCTCAATGACCTTCAGCCGCTTGCCGAGCTTCTTCGGCTTCAGTTCGGTTGTGGCCTCGGCAATCTCAACGCGCAGCTGTTCCGCTATCGCCGGCAGATCGAGATTTATCAGCAGCCCCCGGATCGCTTCAGCGCCGATACCGGCGGTAAAGCTGTCCTCGCCGAATTCCTCCTGCGCCTGGAAATGATCTTCCTCCGACAGGAGCTGCTTTTCCTGCAAAGTCGTCAGGCCTGGTTCGATGACGATATAGCTCTCGAAATAGAGAACCCGCTCCAGGTCCTTCAGCGTCATGTCGAGCAGAAGGCCGATCCGGCTGGGAAGCGACTTCAGGAACCAGATATGGGCGACCGGCGCGGCCAGTTCGATATGTCCCATACGCTCCCGGCGCACCTTGGCCAGCGTTACTTCCACGCCGCATTTCTCGCAAATGACGCCCTTGTATTTCATGCGCTTGTATTTTCCGCACAAGCACTCGTAATCCTTCACCGGCCCGAAAATACGGGCGCAGAACAGCCCGTCACGTTCCGGTTTGAAGGTCCGGTAGTTGATCGTTTCCGGCTTCTTGATTTCGCCGAAGGACCAGGACAGAATTTTTTCCGGACTTGCGATCGATATCTTGATCCGGTCGAAAGTCTGGGTTTGGGCCTGGGGACTGAAAAGGTTCGCGACCTCTTGGTTCATCCGCTCTTCTCCGATCCGGCGGCTCCGCGCTCGGCCGCCGTCTGGTTCCAAATTTGAATCGTCTTGCACGCGCCGCCCAAGGGGCGGCCAAACATCGAGACCTACTCGGCCGCTTTCTGGGGCGGCAGTTGCGGTCTCTCGACCGTCTCAGGCACACTGCGCCGCTGGGTCAGTTCCACATTGAGGCCAAGCGCCCGCATTTCCTTCACAAGCACGTTGAAGGATTCCGGGATGCCCGCCTCGAAGGTGTCGTCGCCACGCACGATCGCCTCATAGACCTTGGTGCGTCCGGCCACATCGTCCGACTTGACGGTAAGCATTTCCTGCAATGTGTAGGCGGCGCCATAGGCTTCGAGCGCCCAAACCTCCATTTCGCCGAAACGCTGTCCGCCGAACTGAGCCTTGCCCCCCAGCGGTTGCTGGGTGACGAGGCTGTACGGCCCGATCGAACGGGCGTGGATCTTGTCGTCCACGAGATGGTGCAGCTTCAGCATGTAAATGTAACCGACTGTCACCTTGCGGTCGAAAACTTCGCCCGTGCGCCCGTCATGCAGCACCACTTGCCCGCTGGCGTCGAGCCCGGCAGCTTCCAGCAGCTCCACGATATCGGCCTCATGCGCCCCGTCGAAAACCGGGGTCGCAATCGACACGCCGCTCCTCAGGCTTTGGCCAAGCTCGACAAGATCGCCATCGCCCAGAGACATGACCGACTTGTCGTCGCCAAATACCGACTTCAGCAAATCCTTGACCGGTTTGACCTTGCTGGATTGCCGATAGGCGTCGACCGCCTCGCCGATCCTGGTGCCGAGACCGCGGCAGGCCCAGCCCAAATGAGTTTCAAGAATCTGCCCGACATTCATCCGGCTCGGAACGCCGAGCGGATTCAGCACAATGTCCACCGGCGTGCCGTCGTCGAGATGAGGCATGTCCTCGACCGGTACGATCTGCGAAATGACGCCCTTGTTGCCATGGCGGCCGGCCATCTTGTCGCCGGGCTGGATCTTGCGCTTCACGGCGACGAAGACCTTGACCATCTTCATCACGCCGGGGAGCAACTCGTCGCCGCGCTGAAGCTTGTCCACCTTATCGACGAAGCGCTGCTCCAGACGCTTCTTCGCGTCATCATATTGTTTGCCGATCGCCTCGACCTCGGCCATCGCCTTGTCATTCTTCAGGGCGATTTCCCACCACTGGCTGCGCGGCAGGTCTTCGAGAGTGACTTCGGTGATCTTGGCATCCTTCTTCAGGCCTTTCGGGCCCTTCGCAATCTGTTTGGCGAGCAATGCGTCACGCAGCCGCCCATAAACGTTGCGATCGAGAATCGCCATTTCGTCGTCACGGTCCTTGGCGAGGCGCTCGATCTCCTCGCGCTCGATGGCCATCGCGCGCTCGTCCTTGTCGATGCCGTGACGGTTGAAAACCCGGACTTCGACGACCGTACCGGTCACGCCGGGAGGCAGCTTGAGCGACGTATCGCGCACGTCGGACGCCTTCTCGCCGAAGATCGCCCGCAGAAGCTTCTCTTCCGGCGTCATCGGGCTCTCGCCCTTTGGCGTAATCTTGCCGACGAGAATATCGCCCGGGCTCACCTCCGCACCGATATAGACGATCCCCGCCTCATCGAGATTCTTGAGCGCTTCTTCCGAGACATTCGGGATATCGCGGGTGATTTCCTCCGGCCCCAGCTTGGTGTCGCGCGCCATGACCTCGAACTCTTCGATATGAATCGAGGAGAATACGTCGTCGCGCACGACCCGTTCCGAGATGAGGATCGAGTCCTCGAAATTATATCCCATCCACGGCATGAAGGCGACGAGCACATTGCGGCCCAGCGCCAGCTCTCCAAGGTCGGTCGAGGGACCGTCCGCAACAATATCGCCCGCTTTGAGCCGGTCGCCCACGCGCACAAGCGGACGCTGGTTGATGCAGGTATTCTGGTTCGAGCGCTGGAACTTGCGCAGATTGTAAATGTCGACGCCGGACTTGGAAGGATCGGTTTCCTCCGTCGCCCGGATCACGATGCGCGTGGCGTCGACCTGGTCGACCACGCCGGTGCGCCGCGCGGCGATCGCCGCGCCCGAGTCCCGCGCCACCACGGCCTCCATGCCGGTGCCGACAAAGGGCGCCTCCGCCGTTATCAGCGGCACCGCCTGACGCTGCATGTTCGAGCCCATGAGCGCTCGGTTGGCATCGTCATTTTCAAGGAAAGGAATGAGCGCCGCCGCCACCGAAACAAGCTGCTTGGGCGAAACATCCACATATTCCACCCGATCCGACGGCACCAGATGAACGTCGCCGCCAAACCGGCAGATGATCAATTCGTCCTCGAAGGTGCCCTTCGCTGAAATTTTAGCGTTCGCCTGGGCAATGTGATAACGCGTTTCCTCCATGGCGGAGAGATACACCACGTCATCCTTGACCTTGCCCTTCTCGACTTTGCGGTAAGGGCTCTCGATAAAGCCGTATTTGTTCACCCGCGCATAGGTCGCAAGCGAATTGATGAGACCGATATTCGGCCCTTCCGGCGTCTCGATCGGACAGATGCGGCCATAATGGGTCGGGTGCACGTCGCGCACCTCGAAGCCGGCGCGTTCGCGTGTAAGACCACCTGGTCCGAGCGCTGACAGCCGCCGCTTGTGCGTGATCTCCGACAGCGGATTGGTCTGGTCCATAAACTGCGACAATTGCGAGGAGCCAAAGAATTCGCGCACAGCCGCAGCCGCCGGTTTGGCATTGATCAGGTCCTGCGGCATCACCGTGTCGATGTCCACCGAACTCATCCGCTCCTTGATGGCGCGCTCCATGCGCAGCAGACCGATCCGGTACTGGTTCTCCATCAACTCGCCCACCGAACGCACGCGCCGGTTGCCGAGATGGTCGATATCGTCGATTTCGCCGATGCCGTCGCGCAATTCGACCAGCGTCTTGATGACGGCCAGGATGTCTTCCTTGCGAAGCGTCCGCACCGTATCTTCGCATTCGATTTCAAGGCGCATATTCATCTTCACCCGACCGACGGATGAGAGATCGTAGCGCTCGGAATCGAAGAACAGGCCGTTGAAGAGGTTCTGCGCCGTCTCCGGCGTCGGCGGCTCGCCCGGGCGCATGACCCGGTAAACGTCGAGCAGCGCCTCTTCCTGGTTCGAATTCTTGTCGACTTTCAGCGTGTTGCGGATGAAGGCGCCGATATTCACATGATCGATGTCGAGAATCGGGATTTCCTTCAGCCCGGCCTCGCGGATTTTTTCAATCAGCTCCTCTGTCAACTCGTCGCCGGCCTCGCCATAAATCTCGCCGGTCTTCATCGACATCAGATCCCGCGCGAGGTAACGGTCCCGCAGATCCTCGT
Source organism: Hyphomicrobiales bacterium (assembly GCA_021775575.1). Classification (GTDB taxonomy): domain Bacteria; phylum Pseudomonadota; class Alphaproteobacteria; order Rhizobiales; family Methyloligellaceae; genus JAJFHO01. Next base: position 4,699 of record JAJFHO010000171.1, on the reverse strand, counting down.
CCGTTATCAGAAGCTCCTTCACACCGTCGCCGGCAAGCTTGTTGGCCAGCCGGGCGGTAATCTTCCGGCCGGCCTCAATGACCACCTTTCCGGTCTTCGCGTCCACCAGATCCGATGTCGGCTTCATACCGCGCAGGCGGTCGGGACGGAACGGCATGCGCCACCCGTCCTTGTCGGCTTTCAGTTTGATGCTCTCGTAGAAAGTCTCGAGGATTCCCTCGTCGTCGAGTCCCAGAGCATACAGCAACGTCGTGATGTGCAGCTTGCGCCGCCGGTCGATCCGCACATAGACCAAATCCTTGGCGTCGAACTCGAAGTCGAGCCACGAGCCGCGATAGGGACTGATGCGTGCGGCGAACAGGAGCTTGCCGGAGGAATGAGTCTTGCCGCGGTCATGGTCGAAGAACACGCCGGGCGAGCGATGCATCTGGGAGACGATGACGCGCTCGGTCCCGTTGATGACAAAGGTGCCGTTCGAAGTCATGAACGGCATGTCGCCCATATAGACATCCTGTTCCTTGATGTCCTTGACGGAGCGGGCGCCGGTCTCTTCATTCACGTCGAAAACGATCAGCCGCAGCGTCACTTTCAGCGGCGCCGCGAATGTCATGCCGCGCTGCTGGCACTCGTCCACGTCATATTTCGGCGCCTCGAACTCATATTGCACGAATTCCAGTTGCGCCCGCTCTGAAAAGTCCTTGATCGGGAAAACGGAATTGAATACCGCCTGCAGCCCTTCGTCGGCGCGGCCGCCGTCGGGGTTCTCGACGATCAGGAACTGGTCGTATGACTGTTTCTGAACCTCGATCAGGTTCGGCATTTTGGCCACTTCGGCGATGCGGCCAAATTTCTTTCTTACACGCATACGGCTGGTGAAGATCTGCTCCGCCATGGGGGGCTCCTCGTTGCGGTCGGGAACGGCTCTCCGGATGGTCCGCGATCTGAGACCATCCGGGCAACCGTTTCGGTTTCGCGGCCTGCCCCGGTCCCGCCTTGCGGCCGGGTCCGGGGCATCTGCCAGTTTGATGCGGCGTTTCCGCTATTTAAGCTCGACTGTCGCTCCCGCGCCTTCGAGCTTCGCCTTGATCTCTTCGGCCTCTTCCTTCGGCACGCCTTCCTTGACTTCCTTCGGCGCGCTTTCGACAAGGTCCTTCGCCTCTTTCAGGCCAAGGCCCGTGATAGCGCGCACCTCTTTGATGACATTGATCTTTTTGTCGCCAATGGAGGCCAGAACGACGTCGAAATCGGTCTTCTCTTCCGCCGCCGCATCGGCTCCGCCGCCAGCCGCCGCAGCCGCCACAGCCACCGGCGCAGCAGCAGAGACGCCCCATTTCTCTTCCAGGAGCTTGGCCAAGTCCGCCGCCTCAAGCACGGTCAGACCCGACAGATCCTCTGCAATTTTCTCGATATCAGCCATTACTCTTAAGTTCCCTTGTTGGTTCGAACCTGGTTTTGCCTGTGCGATGCGCGCTACGCCGCCTCGCCCTGCTCCGCCTTCGCCGCGACTACGCGCGCCAATTGCCCCGCCGGCTCATTGAGCACCCGGGCAATCTTGCTGGCCGGCGCCTGAATGAGGCCGATCAGCATGCCGCGCAATTCATCGAGCGAGGGCAGGCTTGCAAGCGATTTCACGCCGGCAGAATCCAGCATTGTCGCGCCCATCGCGCCACCGAGAATGACGAGGTTTTCGTTATCCTTGGCGAAATTAACTGCGATCTTGGGCGCGGCGACCGGATCATCCGAGTAAGCCAGGCATGTCGGACCTGTCAGCAGATCCGCAACTCCCGCCACCTCGGTGCCTTCCAGCGCACGCTTGGCGAGCTGGTTTTTCGCTACTTTTACCTGGCCGCCGGCTTCGCGCATCTTGCTTCTCAGCTCGGTCATTTGCGCAACCGACAGTCCGGCATAGTGGGCGATGACGATAACGCCGGTGTTCGAAAACACCTCGTTTAGCGTCGCAACGAGCTCTTGCTTTTGCGCTCTGTCCACCTGCTCTCTCCAGTTGACCGGAACCGGCCGGGGCCGGCTCCGCTTTGCACTTGATGCCGCCAGGGCCGCAGACAACCGGCAAGCCGGCGCACGCTCTGGCGACGTTCACTTGCCTGTCCACCCCACCGTCCGGTTTTCTTCCGGATTTCGGGGCAACTCACGAGGTTCAAACCGACAATCTGCGCTGGCGCAGCTTATCCTGTCTGCCTCCCGTCTCATGCCGGCCCTGGATTTACGATCCAGAATTAAACTGACCTCGCAGCGCCTGCAGTCTCGGACAGGTTAGGGCCGCTCCTGTGTGGAGCGGTCCGATCCGGAGCGGCATGCCGCTCCGAAACTCTCTACTTCACTCCCGGTTACGACGTCGTGACGCTCGATACATCGCCGGGCTCTATCTTCACGCCCGGCCCCATCGTCGAACTGATCGCAACCTTCTTCAAAAAAGTACCCTTGGCGCCGGCCGGCTTGGCCTTGACCACCGCACCGGTGAACGCCCTGACATTCTCCACCAGCGCCTGTTCGGTGAAGCTCGCCTTGCCGACGCCGGCATGGATGATACCCGCCTTCTCGGCCCTGAATTCGACAGCCCCGCCCTTGGCCGACTGCACCGCCGCGGTGACATCGGGCGTAACCGTGCCGACTTTCGGGTTTGGCATCAGACCGCGGGGACCCAATACCTTGCCCAGCCTGCCAACGAGCGGCATCATGTCCGGCGTTGCGATACAGCGGTCAAATTCAATTTTTCCCTTTTGCACGATCTCGACAAGGTCTTCCGCGCCCACAATGTCCGCACCGGCCTTCTTGGCTTCGTCCGCCTTGTCGCCCTTGGCGAAGACGGCGACCCGGACATCGCGCCCGGTCCCGTTCGGCAGGTCAACGACGCCGCGCACCATCTGATCGGCGTGACGCGGATCGACGCCCAGATTCATCGCGACCTCTATGGTCTCGTCGAATTTCGTCTTGGCGCTATCCTTGACCAGCTTAACCGCATCCTCAATCGAATAGAGCTTGTTCCGGTCGATTCCATCGAGCGCCTGACGGATCCTTTTTCCCTGTCTCGCCATGATCCTAATCCTGTACCTGCAAGCCCATTGATCGGGCCGAGCCGGCAATGATCTTCATGGCCTGCTCTATTGAATTCGCGTTCAGATCAACCATCTTTGCCTCGGCGATCTCGCGCAGTTGCGCCTTGGTCACCATGCCGGCAACCTCGCGGCTGGGCTCGCTTGCGCCTTTCTGCAGTTTTGCCGCCTTCTTCAGAAAATGAGACGCGGGCGGCGTTTTGGTTTCGAATGTGAACGACTTGTCCGCGAAAATCGTGATGATGGTCGGTATCGGCGAACCCGGGTCGAAATTCTGCGAGGCCGCGTTGAACGCCTTGCAGAACTCCTGAATGTTGATGCCGCGCTGACCCAGCGCCGGACCGATCGGCGGTGACGGGTTGGCCTGGCCGGCGGGCACCTGCAATTTCAAATAACCTGCAATCTTCTTAGCCATTTCAGTCCCTTTGCGAGCCGGTCATCCGGCCTGGTGTTCAAGGGTTTGTGGTAGCGGTCGGACACAAGCTGGCATCCCGCGCCAAACCTCCCACATACAAAGCCAGATCAGAGTTTCTCCACCTGGCCATACTCAAGCTCGACAGGCGTCGCGCGTCCGAAAATGGAAACCGCGACCTTGAGCCGCGCACGCTCCTCGTCAACCTCCTCGACAAGACCGTTGAAGGATGCGAACGGCCCATCGGCGACCCGCACCTGCTCCCCGATCTCGAAAGTGACCGACGGTTTCGGGCGCTCCACGCCCTCCTGGACCTGCTGCAGGATATGCATCGCCTCGTCGTCGGTAATCGGTATCGGCTTGTTTTCCGTTCCGAGAAATCCGGTGACCTTCGGCGTATCCTTTATCAGATGATAGGTCTCGTCGCTCAAATCCATTTTTACCAGCACATAGCCGGGGAAAAATTTTCTCTCCGCGCTCACCTTGCGGCCGCGGCGCACCTCGACGACTTCCTCCATCGGCACAAGCACTTCTTCAAGCTGCTCTTCGAGCCCGGCGGCAAGCGCGCGTTCCTTTATGGAATCAGCGACCTTCTTCTCGAAATTCGAGTAGGCATGAACAATGTACCAGCGTTTCGCCATCAATTTATTCTTATCCCGTCAGGGTTTTACCTGTCAGCTACCAAGCCCAAGCACCAGAGACACAATCCAGCTCAAAATCTGATCGGCGGTCAGGAAAAATATTGCCGCCGCGAGGACCATGATAAAAACCATCACCGTTGTGACCCCGGTCTCCTTGCGGCTCGGCCAGGTGACCTTGTCGGTCTCCGCGCGAACCTGCTGGATAAATTCAAACGGGTTGGTTTTCGCCATAAGCCATTATCCTGTTAAACTCATTCTGGCCACCCCGGCACCGTGCCGGACCTGTCCTCCGCTACACCGGCCTCCCGACCGGTTGGCAGGAGTGGAGGGACTCGAACCCACAACCCCCGGTTTTGGAGACCGGTGCTCTAGCCAATTGAGCTACACTCCTAAGAACACGCGCGAATTCCTTCGCCGGAGCCGACACCCCGGCCCCTACTCAATTATCTTTGCGACGACGCCGGCGCCGACGGTTCGGCCGCCTTCGCGGATCGCGAAGCGAAGCTGCTCTTCCATCGCGATCGGCACGATCAGCGTCACATCAATCTCGCAATTGTCGCCCGGCATCACCATCT
>JAJFHO010000018.1 GCA_021775575.1 Hyphomicrobiales bacterium | reverse complement strand
TGCCCGGCGCCGGCGGCTCAGTGGCCAATATCCTCGCTTATGACCAAGCCCAAAAGGCCTCCAAACATCCAGAAAAATTCGGCGAAGGCATCCCCGATGGCATTATCGCGCCGGAAAGCTCCAATAACGCGGTTGAGGGCGGAGCGCTGATCACGATGATGGCGCTCGGCATTCCCGGCGATGTCACGACCGCGGTGATGCTCGGGGCGCTGCTCATTCACGATGTCGTGCCCAGCCCCACATTCATCGGCGAAGAGCCGGTGCTCGCCTATTCGATCTTTATCGCCTTCTTCATCGCGAATTTCATCATGCTGTTCCTGCAGTCCGGCATGTTGCGGGTGTTTATTCTGGTGACGCATATCCGCATGTATATGCTTGCCGCCATTATCCTCGGCTTCTGCGGCATCGGCGTTTACGCCCTGAACAATGTCGAGCTGGATCTCTGGACGCTGCTCTGGTTCGGCATCCTCGGCTTCCTGATGCGTTATTTCGGCTTTCCGCTGGCGCCAATGATTCTCGGCGTCGTATTGGGCAATATCGCTGAATTGAACCTGGCCCGCGCCATGGCCATTTCCGCCGACATCACACCTTTCTTTACTCGCCCCTGGGCGCTGTTTTTCCTTATCGTCGCGGGATTCTCCGCCCTGTTTCCCTGGTTTCAGACGGCTCGCGGCAAGAAGAAGTGGACTCTTTTCTATTTGCCCCTCACCTGTTTCGCGGTTTGCGCGCCGCTCGCAATGATGGCGTATCAGCACGCCAGCATCCCGCGAGGCGTTATTACCGTGATTGTGCTGATCAGCGGCGGCGTAATCATGTGGCGGCGCTGGCGGTCGGGCTGGCGCCTGGAGGCTCCCACCGGCCATCAGAAGTTGGAAAGCTAAGGCGTGGGTGGCGCCGGCGCGCCGTCCGGCAATCGCCACGCATAGCGTCACCGGCTTGGCCTGTCCCTAGCCTTCCTCAATAAAAATTTGTCGTGGAAAAATGCCTTAGCCGCTGATGCGGGCAGTTCCGCTGCGGCCGTCATTGCGGCGCCAATGAACCTGTGAACCGTTGCGGCTCAGCTTGTAGCAGTAGGATTTGCCGTCGAGCCAGCGGTTCCATTTCTGGCAAAGCTGGTTGTTCGAAATCCACCATTTTCCGCTATCGGCAGTCGCTGTTCCACCGGCGAGAGTCGCGACAAAGGCCCGGAGACGACCACTCATGGTCCCATTTGAACGATAGGAAATAGGCAATTCAATCCCCTGCGCGCGCAAATACACGGTTTTGCCGGTGACGGCCTTGCGCAGCTCCTGTTCCGACAGAATGTCGGCGCTTGCTCCGGTGGCAACCGTAGCGAGAATGCCGGTTATCGCGGCAATAATCGTGGCTCGTTTCATAAAATGCCCCGTTTCGATAGGTCTTGTTGCGGTGCAGCACGCGCATACCGCGCTGCAATATTGGCAATATTTAGGCATCCTGACGGCATTGGCGCCGCCGCCTGGCCACTTCAGCAGCAAATAACGGGCCAAAGCGGCCCAGCAAAACGCCTTGCAGGCGTTATCTGCGGCCGCCGACAGGCTCCCGTTAGCCTTATTGGCAAGAATCTGCCGCTAAGCACCGCGAAAATCGTGATTGGAGCTTTCGAATTCCGCCAAACCGGTGGCGCCCGCGGCCTTGATCGCCGGTCCGGGGCCGGGCATGCCCGATCGATGGGAGGCGGCGGCCGTATCGGCGCTAGCGAGTGCGCACCCGTTTAGCCTTGCGCCGGGATGACATCAGCACATTGACCGTCTCGACCGCTCCGGAAAATGCCATGGCAAAATAGATGTATCCGCGCGGAATGTGGAATGCCAGGCCGTCCGCGACCAATGCTGCGCCGATAAGAAGCAGAAAGCTCAACGCCAGCGTTTTCGTCGTTGGATGATTGTCGATAAACCCGGCGACGGGACCGGAGGCGAAATACATGACGAGCATCGAGATGACGATGGCGGCGATCATCACCTCCACATGTTGCGCCATGCCGACGGCTGTTACGATCGAATCGATCGAGAATACGAGATCGATCAGCGCGATTTGGACAATGATCGAGAAAAACTGATCAGCTCGCGACGCTGGTTCTATGCCATCATCGCCGCCCTCAATGTCTTGATGGATCTCACGCGTCGCCTTGAAAATCAGAAAAAGACCGCCGGCGATCAAGATCAGGTCGCGCCATGAAAACGGCTGCCCGAACAGCTCCAGCAAGGGTGCGGTCAGGCCAATCAGCCAGGTGATGGCCATCAGAAGTATGACCCGGAACACCAGGGCAAGCGTCAGACCGATTTTTCTGGCCCGCGTGCTCAGCTCCCGCGGGAGCCGCGATACGATAACCGAGATAAAAACTACATTATCGATGCCGAGCACGATCTCCATCGCGATCAGCGTAATCAGGCTCGCCCAAATGGCGGGATCGGAGACCCAGCTGATCATCGTGATATTGCTGCCCCTCGGTCGATTGGCATTAGACGGTGCAGCGAGCTAATAGCGCAGCTTTGCGTTGCGGTCCAACGCTCGTTGCCCTCGATTGGCGGAAATTTCCCAAGCCCGGGCGCCGGGCGTGAATTTAAAGCCTCCCCGTCAAGGAGCACGTGCCAGGTGGAATGTTCGGATCAGACCGACGCCAAACAGATATAGCGCGCTGATCGCAAAAATGACCTGGACCGGCAAGTTGCCGGGAAAACCCGCGGCCAGCGTGTAAATAGCGGCTAACGCCCAGACTGCGACCACGCCCAATGTAAGCGGGCGGAAATAACGGCTCCTCAGAGGGTGGGCCCACTTGATTGGAACCGGGGTCAGAACCGCAAAGACCGTCACCAGCAAAATTACGGCTGCCGCACCGAGATCGAAGACAAAAACATAGAAAGCGACGATATTCCAGATTGCTGGAAAGCCTACAAAATAACCGTCTTGAGTTTTGCTCGAACGGTCGGCGAAATGGAACAGCGACGTCAATACGATTACGGCGCCCGCGATGATTGCAATCCCGGCAGGCATGGCGCCGCATTCCACAAGAATGAAAGCGGGAACAACACAATAATTCAGATAGTCAACGATATCGTCGAGGCGGGCACCGCTGAACCTCGGCAACACTACCTCGACCCCGGTTCTTCTGGCCAGCGGGCCGTCGATGGCATCGATAACCAGCGCAATGCCCAGGCAAACAAATACTGCCTGCCAGCGATGATCGGTGGCGAAGTGAAGCGCCAGGAGTCCGAAGATCGATCCCGAAGCGGTCAGAAAATGAATGGCTGCCGCCGCAGCGACTCGTGCAGGCACCCGCAAGACCCTCCCGGAAACTCCCGTTACAGCTCCTCGACTATGCCATTTGTCATCAGGTTTGCGGAATGCCTGGCCGATATCGAGGTCGGCCACTGGCGATCCCACATGCCGGGAACAGCTAAGGTCCAAAACTCGTGCTCACTCTAGAAGCGCTTCTTGACGGTGCCGCGAATCGTAACATCGTCATGCGGTGACGCGTCCTCGACCGGTTCTTCCGGCGAGGCTCCGTACATCAGCTCAAGGCCGAAATCGAGTTTTGGAAGAATATTGATCAGCCCCATACCGGGAAAGGACAGTCCCGTGTCTTTTTGACTTTCCTGTCCCGGCGCAACAGTCTCATCTTTGCTCAAACCGGGTGCATTCTCGCTCGGCGCGGCCACCGACGTTCCTGGTACAGGTGCAACGGGCGTCTGCTCAAACGCCTGTATCCCGCCTGGAAACATGAACCAAACGGCCAGAAATCCGGAACAAATAGTCAATTTCCGCATCTCGCACCTCTTTCGCGCCATAGGATGACGGCAACGATTCAGTTTTACAACCATATCGAAACTTCAATTAACACTTTGTTAATCAACAAAACTTTCAACCATCAAACGAACATGCGTGATATTTGAGCCACAGATATCCACTGCTTTTTCCACGCGAACAAATAACCAAATGCGCCACGCAGATGCGCTACCAGGTACAACCGGCATTTCCCGGGTCCTTTCGGCCAATTCGCAAGCCGTTCCGGCGCAGTGATCTTGTGACAGAGGTCAGGCAAGTCATCGCCCGCCGGCGGCCATAATGTCTTGCAAGCGCGCTGGATTGCACACAAAAAAAAGGAGCCGTCCCGAAGGACGGCTCCTGATGTTTCGTGTCTGTCCGGTAAGGACTAGAACTTGATCCGACCACCAACGAGAACCCGATCGAGGTCTTCGAGGTTCTGGTTCTGACAAACCAGGCCGGTCGCGTTGTCGCAGTTCTGGACATCGAGCTCGGCATGCTTGTAGTCGAAGTACAGTTCCATTGCCGCGGCGTCGATCTTCTGCACGATACCAAAGCCCCAGACGTCAGCTTCTGAGTCGTTGATGAAGCTGGCACCAACGGCAGTCGGGCCGGTCCATGCGGTGCCTTCGAAGCCACCCTGGGAGTTCAGATAGTCGACGTAGATCGACGTCTTGCCAAGGTCGTTCCAGCGCCGGTAGACGCCAACGTTGACATACCAGGCTTCAACATCCCCGCAGCCGTTGGGATTACCCGGGTTCACCACGCAGAGGCCGCTACCAGGAGCCAATGACGTTCTTGCGTCAAAGTCCCGGTCAGCATACCAGGCCGTCACATAGAAACCAGACGGATCATGCAGAACCGAGCCCGAAACGATGAAGTCCGAGTTCGAAATGCGGTCGATCGCCGTCGTGCCGCCACCGAGCGGATGAGCTTCGTTGCCCAGCTTCTCGATATAGCCGATGCCGAACAGGATCTTGATCGAGTTC
>JAJFHO010000170.1 GCA_021775575.1 Hyphomicrobiales bacterium | reverse complement strand
TCGATGCCTTGGTCGATGCCGCCATGCCCGTTACGTTCTGTCCTTCATTCCCATGAGATCTTCGCCCGGCGCGTGGTAAAACGATCAGCCTCCAACCGCCGCGGCAACCTCCGCCGCGAAATCGCCCTCGTCCTTTTCGATGCCCTCGCCCAACGCAAAGCGCTCGAACGCCACAAGCTTGATCGGCGCGCCGACATCCGCCTCCGCGGCCTTCAATGCCTTCTCGACCGTGTTTTCGCCGTCGATAACGAAGGTCTGTGACAGGAGAACGACTTCTTCATAGTATTTGCGGATCCGTCCATCGACCATCTTCTCGATGATTTCGGCGGGTTTGCCGGAATCCTTGGCCTGTTCAACGAGCACGGCCCGCTCGCGCTTGACAACGGCCGGATCGAGCTCATCGGATCGCACCGCGAGTGGGCTTGTGGCGGCGACATGCATCGCCACCTGTTTGCCGATTTCCTTCAGTTTCGCGGTATCGCCGTCCGACTCGAGCGCGACCAATACACCGATCTTGCCAAGATCTGGCGCAGCGGCGTTATGCATGTAGCTGGCAACAACCCCTTTCGGCACCGACAATCTGGCGATGCGCCGCAAAGACATATTCTCACCAATGGTTCCGACCATTTCGGTGACATATTCACTCACCGTCTTGTCCGAGTCCGGATACGGCATGGCGGCCAGTTTTTCGACATCGCCGTCGCTGCCCAGGGCTTGGGCGGCGATTGTCGACACCATGGCCTGGAACTGCTCGTTGCGGGCCACGAAATCGGTTTCCGAGTTGACCTCTACCAATGCGCCGCTGGCGCCGTCGCCGGCAAGCCCGATAAGACCTTCCGCAGCGACACGGCCCGCCTTCTTTGCAGCCTTCGCAAGCCCCTTGGTGCGGAGCCAATCAATTGCCGCCTCCATATCGCCATCCGTCTCGCTCAAGGCAGATTTGCAATCCATCATGCCCGCGCCCGTCTTGTCGCGCAGTTCCTTTACCAATGCTGCGGTGATTGTCGCCATGTCTTGATCCTGTAGAATTGAGTCCGTCGCTGCCTCGCGGCACGCCCTCTTAGCATCTGAGGGATCAGCTGCTTTCTTTCATCAGCGCCTTGGCCTGTTTCAGCCAGTCGTCGCGTTCGATACGGCCCTTGAAATCCAGCGCTACATCGATCTCCGCAATCTCGGCCTTTTTCAGCCCGGCGATCTGCCGGTAGTGATAAATCCCGAATTCATTGAGCTTTGTTTCAAGCACGGGGCCGACGCCGGAAATCTTCTTGAGGTCGTCAGCTTCACCATCCGGCTTTTTAAGTTTCTTGAAACCCTCTGAATCCGCATCGGCCTTTTCTTTCGGTTTCGAATCAACAGTCTCGGCGGCGGATTCCTCGTCTTTCTTCTCTTTTTTGTCTTTCTTGTCTTTTTTGTCGCCCTTGGCCTTCTTCTCAGCCGGTTTTTCCTCCGGCTTGGCTTCATCAGCGGCAACCGATGCTACAATCGTTTCTTCCACTGGCGGCGCCTCGCTCTCCCCGATATCGATACCGGCGGAACCCTGCGCCCGCTCGATGCCGTCGATGGCAGCCTTGGCGACAAGATCGCAATAGAGCGTTATGGCGCGCCCCGCATCGTCGTTACCTGGAATCGGGTGATCGATATCGTCGGGATCGCAGTTTGAATCGACAATCGAGATTACTGGTATTTTCAGCTTGCGCGCCTCCGCCACCGCAATCGACTCCTTGTTGGTGTCGATGACGAACAGCAGGCTGGGCACGCCGCCCATTTCCTTGATTCCGCCAAGCGAGCGTTCGAGCTTGTCGCGCTCGCGGGTCAGGCGAAGCAGCTCCTTCTTGGTCAGGCCCTGCGCTTCTCCACCAAGCAATTCCTCAAGCTGACGCAGCCTCTTGATTGAGATCGATATGGTTTTCCAATTGGTGAGCGTGCCGCCCAGCCAGCGGTGATTGACATAATATTGCGCTGAACGGCGCGCTGAATCGGCAATCACATCCGATGCCTGCCGTTTGGTGCCGACAAACAGGATACGGCCACCTTTCGCCACTGTATCGCTGATTGTGACAAGTGCCTGATGCAGCAGGGGAACCGTCTGCGCCAGATCGATGATGTGAATATTGTTTCGGGCCCCGAAAATAAACTGGGCCATTTTCGGGTTCCAGCGATGGGTCTGGTGACCGAAATGAACGCCAGCTTCGAGAAGTTGACGCATATTGAAGACGGGCAGTGCCATTGACTGCGCTCCTTTTTACCGGTTGATCCGCCGCGGACAGGAGAACATGTGAATCAAACATCACATGCACCGGTTGAGGCAGCATCCCGGACCCGTTGCAATTTCAGGCCGGAACCCACCACATATTGTCCGCGTGTGAGATTGCCGCCTTATAAGCGGCACACCGGGCTATTGCAAGAGGCTCATCGCGCGGGGCTCCGGCATATTCTTGACCGGTGCCAGGAACTACCCGGCTTTCAGCAGCTCGATATCGGCCACGCCCTCGATAACGCCGATTGCGCCGATTCCTTCTTGCGAGATATCGAACCGGCCCGGCACCGCAATTTCGACCTCGCGTCCGACGTCGTGAAGCCGCACCACAAGACAAACCTTGCCATGCCCACCCTCTGGAAGTCGTTCGGCGACAGGCTGCAAAGAGGAAACATCGTCGAGCACAACCCTGATACCGGGCGACGTTATCGGCCCCGATTGTTCCAGGCGTCCGATGATGCTTCTGAGCCGCGTGCTTACCGTATCCCCATCAGGTTCGCCCTCCAATTCGACCATGACACTGGAGCCTGGTTCCAGCGCATCGCCAAATTCCGCCAGCGTGTCGGAAAACACGATGGCCTCGAATTCTCCCGTTGGATCAGAGAATTGAACAAAAGCGAATTTGCTACCGTTGCGCGCCCGCCGCTCCTGCCGGCGAATGACGGAGCCCGCAAGCCGGCCGCGCTGGGCGCGCTGCCGCACCTTCTCGGCAAACTCGGACCAGGTAACGATCCTGTTCTGCTTCAGGATGGCCTCATACTGATCGAGCGGATGTCCTGAAATATAAAGCCCGGTTGCCGCGAACTCGCGGTCGAGCCGCTCCACCGGACTCCAGGGTTCGCAGGGCCGCAGCACCGGCTCGCCGCCAAACATATTTGCCTGACCCGTCGCCAGTCCGGCGGCTATCGCAATGAGCCGGTCCGGGTTCGCAAAAATTTCAGCCCGGTTCTTGTGGAGATCGTCGAATGCCCCGGCGGCGGCCAATGTCTCCAATGCCCTCTTGTTCAGATTGGTTGGATCTACCCGGGAGGCAAAATCCCCTAAATTGGCGTAGGGACCGTTGGCCAGGCGCTCCGATGCAATCGCTTCGGCCACCTGCCGGCCCATATTCTTCAACGCCGCAAGGGCATAGCGGATGCTCTTGCCACCGGTTGCGAACTCGGCGTCGGAATGATTGACCGATGGCGGTTCGATCACAAGGCCGCAGCGCCGCGCTTCCTGTACGAAGACGCCGAGCTTGTCGGTATTGCCCATATCCAGCGTCATCGACGCGGCAATAAACTCGACCGCGTGATTGGCCTTAAGATACCCGGTCTGATAGGCCAGCATGGCATAGGCGGCGGCGTGGCTCTTGTTGAAGCCGTAGCCGGCAAATTTGGCGACCAGTTCAAAAATATACTCCGCCCTGCCCCGGTCGACGCCATTCGCCACGGCGCCCTCGACAAAGCGGGATTTTTGCTGGTTCATCTCCTTCTTGATCTTCTTGCCCATTGCCCAGCGCAACAGGTCGGCCTCGCCGAGCGAGTAGCCCGACAGCACCTGCGCAATCTGCATGACCTGTTCCTGATAGATGATGACTCCGTAGGTCTCCTCCAGAATCGGCTGGATGAGAGGATGCAGATAATCGGGTTCCTCGCGGCCATGTTTGCGGTTGATATAGGTCTCGATATTGTCCATCGGACCCGGCCGGTAGAGCGCGACCATGGCGATGATATCTTCGAACCGGTCGGGCTTCAGTTTGCGCAACGCATCGCGCATACCCGAGCTTTCCAGTTGGAAGACGCCGACGGTCTGCGCCGCGGAGAGCAGTTCATATGTCTTGCGATCGTCGAGCGGCAACCGGGCCGGATTGATTGGCGCGCCCGCCGCTTCGATCAGTTTTCTGGTTTTCTCGATAACCGTCAGCGTCTTCAATCCGAGGAAATCGAATTTCACAAGCCCCGCGGCCTCGACCCATTTCATATTGAACTGGGTCGCCGGCAAACTGGCTCTTGGATCGCGGTAGAGCGGAACAAGCTCGCTCAGCGGGCGGTCGCCAATCACGACGCCGGCGGCATGGGTCGAAGCATGCCGGTAAAGCCCTTCGAGCTTCTGGCAGATATCCAGCAGCCGGCTGACAATCGGCTCGCGCTCCTGTTCCTCCTGAAATTTCGGCTCGCCGGCGATGGCCTGCTGCAAAGTCACCGGATTGGCCGGATTGTTCGGCACCATTTTGCACAGCCGGTCGACGTGACCGTACGGCATCTGCAGGACGCGGCCGACATCCCTCAATACCGCGCGCGCCTGCAATTTTCCGAAGGTGATGATCTGGGCAACCCGGTCCGTCCCGTATTTCTCCTGAACATAGCGTATGACTTCGTCGCGGCGGTCCTGGCAGAAGTCGATATCGAAGTCAGGCATCGACACACGCTCGGGATTGAGGAAGCGCTCGAACAGAAGGCCGAAGCGGATGGGATCAAGATCCGTGATCGTCAGCGCCCAGGCGACAACAGATCCGGCACCCGATCCGCGCCCCGGTCCGACCGGTATTTCCTGCCTCTTTGCCCATTGGATGAAATCGGCGACGATAAGAAAATATCCCGGATATTTCATATTGGTGATGATGGTGAGCTCACTCTCCATCCGATCCCAATAGGCCGCTTCATCGGAGTCGGGAGCCGTCCCCTCTTCGGCAAGACGCAGGCGCAGCCCTTGTTCGGCCTGAAGGCGCAATTCCGCGGCTTCATTGGCGAGAAAATTTTCCGTGGCGGCGCCTGAATCATTGACCGACTGCGGCAAAATCGGTTCACGCAACATAGGCCTGAAGGCGCAGCGTCGGGCAATTTCACTTGTGTTGGCGATCGCTTCAGGCAGATCGGCAAACAATTCGGCCATCTCCGCGCTGGACTTGAAATAATGCTCCGGCGTAAGGCGACGGCGATCATCGGCGGCGACATAACTGCCTTGCGATATGCAAATAAGGGCATCATGGGCTTCGTAATCGTCACGGGTCGCGAAATAAGCCTGGTTCGTCGCCACCAGCGGCAGCGCCAGTTCATAGGCCAGCGCGAGCAAATCGGGCTCGGCTTGCCGCTCGCTCTCGAGGCCATGGCGTTGAACTTCAACATAGAGCCGGTCGCCGAACAGTTCGGCAAGACCGCTCAGGCGCTGCATGGCAAGGTCCCGCGAAGCTACCGCCAGGGCCTGGTCGACAAGCCCGTCAGGACCGCCGGTAAGCGCAATCAGCCCTTCGTGATGGGCGGCGAGCATGTCGAATGTCACAAAGGGTTTCGCCGCCGCCTCGCTGTCGAGAAAGGCGCTGCTGCTGAGTTTCAGAAGATTGGCATAGCCTGCCGGGTTCTTGGCGAGCAGCGCCACGGTGCCGCTGTCGCGCGGATTGGGACGCGTCTGGTCGGTGATTTCATTCTGCCCGTCGACGGCACATTCAACTGTCAATGTGCAGCCGATTATCGGTTGCACGCCGGCTTTGGCCATTAATTCGGAGAATTCGAGCGAACCGAACAGATTATTGGTGTCGGTCAGCGCCAGTGCCGGCATGGCGTGCGATTGCGCCAGCTCCGCCAGTCTTTCGACCGGCAAGGCGCCCTCCAGCAAAGAGTAGGCGGAGTGAACCCGCAAATGGATGAAGGGCTGTTTGTTGGATGCTGATGCCAAGGAGCCGGCCTCCCCTGCCGAACCGCGCCGGTCCGACAGTGCGCCGGTCCGCGTCCTTGTGTGTCACAAGATTCGCGCCTTCGGGCAAGCCGGTCAAACCTTCGATGGTGCTACTTCGGCGAGTTTTCCATCTTCCAGTCGCCAGATCCGGTCCATGCGCCGCGCGATGTCGAGATTGTGGGTTGCGATGATGGCGGCCAGCCCCTCGCTCTCCACCAGCGCTTTGAGTTCCGCGAATACCCTCTCGGCTGTCTCCGGGTCGAGATTACCGGTCGGCTCGTCAGCCAGCAGAACGCGTGGCGCGTTGGCGACAGCCCGGGCGATGGCGACCCGTTGCTGTTCGCCGCCTGAAAGTTGACCCGGCCGGTGCTCAATTCTCTCTCGAAGCCCCAGATTGTAGAGAAGGTCGCGCGCGCGGACTACCGCGTCGGCTCTGGATTGCCCGGCGATAAGCTGCGGCAGGACGACATTCTCCAGCGCGGAAAACTCCGGCAGCAGGTAATGGAACTGATAGACGAAACCGAGCAGATTGCGCCGCAATGCCGTACGCTTGTCATCCGACAGCGATACGCAATCGGCGCCGTCCAGCAGAACCGTCCCCGATGCCGGCGCTTCCAGCAGGCCGACAATATGCAATAGCGACGATTTTCCAGCCCCCGAGGGACCGAGCAGGGCAACCGCCTCGCCGGCGCGCACGATGGCGCTGGCGCCCTTGAGCACATGTATTTTCCGGGTTCCTTGCTGGTAGACCAATGCGAGGTCTCTCAGCTCCAGAATCGGGGTCTGTGAGCGCGTATCCAAGGGTCTATTCGTAGCGCAACGCCTCGACCGGATCGAGCCTGGAGGCCCGCCAGGAGGGATAAAGGGTAGCCAAAACGGAAAGGGTCAGCGCCATGATAACGACAGTAGCCACCTCCGATGAATTAATTTCCGCCGGCAATTGTGACAGATAGTAGAGCTCGGGCGAAAACAGATCGGTGTTGGTCAGAAAGGAGATGAATTTCCGGATCGACTCGATGTTCAGACAAACGACCACCCCGAGCAGAAATCCGGCAAACGTCCCGACGATGCCGATGCTGGCTCCGGTAATGAAAAAGACCCGCATGATCGCACCGCGCGTGGCGCCCATGGTGCGCAGGATCGCAATATCCGCGCCCTTGTCCTTCACCAGCATGATCAGGCCGGAAATAATGTTCAGAGCAGCGACCAGCACGATCAATGTCAGGATCAGGAACATGACATTACGTTCGACCTGCAGGGCATTGAAGAAGCTCGAATTCCGCTGCCTCCAGTCGGTCACGTAAATCGTCGGACCGCCGGCCTGCAAAATCGCCGGACGCATCGAACCGACATTGTCCGGCTTGTCGACGACGATTTCCAAAACCGTCACGGCGCCGGGCTTGTTGAAATAACGCTGCGCTTCGCGCAACGGCATGAACACGATGGTGTTGTCATATTCCGACATTCCCATCTCGAATATCGCCGAGATGGCATAGCGTTTAACGCGCGGAGCCGTGCCGAAGGGCGTCGAGGCGCCACGCGGCGAAACGAGCGTCACCTGATCGCCGAGAGAGACCCGCAACTGGTTGGCGAGGCGCGTGCCCAGCGCAATACCGTTGCCGGTGTCGAATTTGTCCAGCGTGCCGAAACGGACATTGTCCGAGATCGCCTTCAGCGACTTCAAATCAGCTTCTGTCAGGCCGCGTATCAATGCACCTGTCGCCAGGCTTTTCGTCGAGATCATGGCCTGCCCCTCGATAAGCGGCAGGACATGATGAACGCCGTCGACTTTCTTCAGGCGGGCCGCGACATCGCCATAGTCCTTGAATCGATCACTCATGGGATGAATGACGATGTGGCCATTCAGACCCAGTATCTTGTCGAACAGTTCGCTGCGAAATCCGTTCATCACGGCGAGAACGATAATCAGCGTCGCGACGCCGAGCATGATGCCGACAAAGGAAAAGCCGGCGATGACGGAAATGAACCCTTCCTTGCGCCGCGCCCGCAGATATCGCCCGGCGACAATCCACTCAAATGAAGCGAAGGGCCGGGTCTGGCCTGCATCAATCATAGCTGACCCTTTCGCACGACATGGCCGTTATCCCGCAAACCTGGCAAGAACCGCATCCGGGGAGGCTGTCGAACGCTCGCCGCTGGCCCGGTTCTTCACCTCTATCTCGCCCTGCGCCAGCCCCTTGGGACCGACAATCACCTGCCAGGGAAGTCCTATCAGATCCATGGTCGAAAATTTGGCGCCTGCCCTCTCGTCGGTGTCGTCGTAGAGGACATCGACGCCGGCATTGCGCAATTTCCCGTAAAGATCGTTGCAGGCTGCGTCCGTGGCGTCATCGCCGCTCTTCAGATTCAACAGCCCCACTGTGTAAGGCGCGACTGGCTCTGGCCAGACGATACCGGCCTCGTCGTGACTTGCCTCGATAATTGCGCCGACAAGGCGCGATACGCCGATTCCATAAGAACCGCAATGCGGCGCGATCAAATCGCCATCCGGTCCCTGGACCCGGCAATTCAGCGCCTCAGTGTATTTTGTCCCAAAGTGGAAAATGTGACCGACCTCAATTCCCCTTGCCGAAACGCGCCGACCGGCGGGGACCTCCTGCTCGAAACGCGCCGCGTCATGCATATCGTCCGTCGTCGCATATTTACCGGTCCACTCCGAAACAATTTGCGCAAGATCGGAACTGAAATCCAGATCGGCCCCCGGCGCACTCTTTTCGATCACGTCCCTGTCGCAGAAGACTTCGCTCTCGCCGGTCTCGGCCAGAATAATGAACTCGTGGCTGAGGTCGCCTCCGATCGGCCCGGTTTCCGCGGCCATCGGGATTGACTTCAATCCCATGCGCTCGAAGGTTCTCAGATAGGCGACAAACATTTGATTGTAGGTATGCCGGGCCGCCTCCGGCGTCAGGTCGAAGGAATAGCCATCCTTCATCAGGAATTCGCGCCCCCGCATCACGCCGAAACGGGGCCGGATCTCGTCCCTGAATTTCCATTGAATGTGATAGAGGTTGCGCGGCAGTTCGCGATAGGACTTCACCCCGTCACGGAAGATCTCGGTAATGAGCTCTTCATTTGTCGGCCCGTAGAGCATTTCGCGATCATGCCGGTCGGTAATGCGGAGCATCTCCTTGCCATAATCGTCATAGCGCCCACTTTCGCGCCAAATATCCGCCGACTGGATCGTCGGCATCAACAATTCGATGGCGCCGGCGCGGTCCTGCTCTTCACGTACTATTTGTTCGATCTTGCGGAGCACGCGGTGGCCGAACGGCAACCAGGAATAGATACCCGCACTCGACTGGCGCACGAGCCCTGCACGCAGCATAAGGCGATGGGAGATGATTTCCGCCTCTTTCGGATCGTCGCGAAGGATCGGGAGAAAATAGTTGCTCAGACGCATTTTCGCTGGTCCGAAGGCCGCACCCGCACTGGCGCGGGTAACGTGTTAGAGGAGCCCTGCTTTTACCGCGCGCCCAACCGGCGCCCAGGCAATTGCAGAGGCATCACTGGCGCTAATAGCTTATTTGAAGTGGGGGGCGCAATCCCGCGTCAGCGGATAGCCGCCCAGTGTGCGAGGCGCGGGTTCATAAATCATCGGTCCAGTACTCAGATCGACAAATTTTTTGCCAATCTTTTTGCCTCCCAGATGCACGTCGACTTCGATGGGAAGCGTATTGACATAACCGGTATGATTGTCGGCGGGGGGTACGGGATTACCCCAGGCGTCGCGCCCGGGGATATAGTCCGCCGCCTCGCCGGGCGCCAATGCCACACAATCCGGCCCGGCGGTCACGACGGCATCACTCAGATGGTGATCGTTCGACCAGCGCGGACCCTTTGGAGCCGCGCCGCCTGCTTCATATGAACCGCTCAATGCCCGCTGCGGCGAAAGGGCTATGGCCAGCGCGACCGATACCGCAGCCGCGTATATCAGCATATCGGAAATACTATGTTCACCACGTCCCATTGGGGCAGCTTAGCAGAAAGCCTCTTAATTTCCGGCTAACGAACGGAGTTCTATGCTCTTTTCGGCACCTGTACGGAGTTGTATGCCGGGCGGTCGCGCGGCTGGGTTGAAACGAATATTTTTTTTTAATACTGATTTGAAAACCGAGACAAATGTTAGATGACAATGCATCACCATTCCGCTACTGTCTTGACCATAAAAGAGAAGTACGTTCTGGACCGGAACCATCGCTTCGTTCGGTGTAACGGTAACTGGTCCAAGTCTCGGGAGGAAGGCAGCTCCTGGCGCGAAACTCACGGATGGGTATGGCGCTGCTGCTTTCCGGATGCATCTTGCAAGTCACGCGTTTGAGCAGGGCGTTCGCATTCGGGAATACAGGAGCCAGATGACTTGGGAAGCAAGGTCAAGCCGGCCTTGCTTCTTTTTTTTTACCGGTTGGCCGACGGCGGTTCGAAACGCGGCAGGAACGGAATGTCGTCTAGCGTGAACGGGCTAACGACCACGAGCCAATAAAATCCGGCGAATATGATACCCGCGACAAATGTCGTCAGCGCAGTCTTTGCCGCAAAGTTGAACCGTGCCGGAGCGCTGGGCGGCGTGCCGGGCTCGACGCGACCCGCCTCCTCCTGTGTCCTGACGCCAAATGGCAGGACCATAAAAAAGACGATCCACCAACAGACAATATAGATGGCGGCGCCAAGAGCGAAACTCATCGGATTGCCGCCACGTCAGGCCTGCTCAAGCTCGACCAGGGTGCCGCAGAAATCCTTGGGGTGTAGAAACAGGACAGGCTTTCCATGCGCGCCGATTTTCGGCTCGCCATCGCCCAGCACCCGCGCGCCATCGCTTACAAGCTTGTCGCGGGCGGCAACGATATCGTCAACCTCATAGCAAATGTGGTGAATGCCGCCGGCGGCGTTGCGTTCCAGAAAAGCGGCGATCGGCGATGCTTCTCCGAGAGGTTCGAGCAACTCTATCTTGGTGTTGGGGAGTTGGATGAAAATGGTTGTGACACCGTGCTCCGGTTGCGGAACCGTGTCGGAAATTATCGCGCCGAGAGTTTCGCGATAAACCCGGGCTGCAGATTCGAGTTCCGGCACGGCGATGGCCACGTGATTCAAACGCCCGATCATGTCATCACTTTCCCGTACATTGCTATCCTCGCGTCTCTCATAGCACCGTAACAAGAACAGCGCAGAGCGGTTTCTTGCCCCAGGCCTGATTGATCTCTGCCCGCACGGCGCGGCGAACCGCCTCGCCCACCTTGGCGCTGTCTTTCCTGCGCCGGCGGGGAATTCCATCCAGCGCTCCATAGATCGCGTCGAAAATGATCTCCGCCATGGCAACGCCCTCTTTACTGCTTTCCGGCAATCCCCAACAGGCAATTTGCGGCTCTCCCCGTAATTCGCCCGCGCCCGAGAGGATCAGAGAAACGCTGACCGTCCCGGCGAAGGCAAGCTTGCGGCGCTCCGACAGTGTGTTCGACCCCCCCTCCAGCATGATGGCGCCATCTTTGTAAACCCGCCCGGCGGCCGCTTCATCGATCAATTCGGCCGGGCCGGGCGCAAGCCGCACCATGGTTCCGTTGCGGGTCCGAACGACATTCCCGACGCCCAGGGACTTCGCCAGATCCGCATGCGCCGCCAGATGACGCGCCTCGCCATGCATCGGGATCGCGATCCTCGGGCGAACCCATTCATACATCTTTTCAAGTTCGCCGCGCCGCGGATGCCCCGAACAGTGCACGAGAGCGTCCGCGTCGGTAACGATTTCGACTCCCTGGTCGACGAGTTTATTTTGAACGCGGCCAACTGATTTCTCGTTGCCCGGGATCGTGCGGGAAGAAAAGATCACCATGTCGCCAGCGGCAAAGGTGATCTTGGGATGCGTGTCGGCGGCAATTCGCGCCAGCGCGCCGCGCGTTTCGCCCTGACTTCCGGTACATAGTGCAACGACTTTGTCGCGCGGCAGATAGCCATATTCGTCATCGGAAAGCAGTTCGACATCGCCCGGAAGGTGGCCTGTCTCCCTGGCCACCTGCAACGTGCGCAGCATAGCGCGCCCGACCACAACGACATGGCGGTCGGCCGCTTTTGCCGCCGCGATCGCCGAACGCAACCGGGCGACATTCGAAGCGAAGGTCGTAATCGCCACCCGGTGCTCCGCCTTGCAAATGATCTCGGTCAAGGTCTCGGCGACGTCGGCTTCCGACGGCGAAACACCATCCCGCATTGCATTCGTCGAGTCGCAAACAAGGACGTCGATGCCTTCCTGCGCGACTTCGCGAATGCGTTTCTCGTCGAGCGGCGGACCCACGATCGGGTCCGGGTCGAGTTTCCAGTCGCCGGTGTGGAAGACGGTTCCCAGCGGCGTGCGGATAACGACGCCGTTCGGCTCGGGTATCGAGTGGGCCATGTCGATCAGTTCAATATCGAAGGGGCCGATTTCCATTCGGGTCTGGCGAAAAATTTCTATGAGTTCGACATCGCCTTCCAGGCCGCGTTCGATCAGCTTGGCACGCAGCAATGCGGCGGTGAACGGAGTCGCGTAAACGGGTGCCCGCAGCCGGGGCCACAGGGCCATGACCGCGCCAAAATGATCCTCATGCGCATGGGTCAGGAGAATGCCGGCCAAGTTGGCGCGCTCGTCCTCGATGAAGCGCGTGTCCGGCATTATGAGATCGATCCCCGGCTCATATTCGCCGGGGAAAGTAACCCCCAGATCGATCATCAGCCATTGGCGGCGGCGCGGGCTGCCAAGCCCGTAAAGATACAGGTTCATGCCGATTTCCCCAACTCCGCCTAGAGGTAGAAAAACCAGCTCTTCCAGATTGTTATTTGATGTCATTCATAGTCCAGTTTAAGTATTTCCACTCATCAGATTCACGGCTTCAAAAGAAAGACGTCACCGGCCGTCACCCGGACCTGGCCGTCATTTGCGTCGAGCAAAAGCGCCCCCGCTTCGTCGACGCCGGCATAATGTCCTTCTGCCGGACCATTTCCAAGTTTAACGCTTATCGGCGTTCCCGGCGCAAGGCTGCGTTCGATCCAAGCTTGCCTGATATCGCTCCAGCCCCGCCCTTCCCCCCACGCCTCGAGCCAATGCGCGGTTCCCTGAGCCAGGCTGAAGAATGCGGCATCGGGACCCGTTGGTGCCTTGCTTGCATCCGCGCTCAAATGCGTTGCCGGAATAGACGTATCGTCGGGGTGGCTTGCGAGATTGAGCCCCGTACCGATAGCCACCGCCAGCGCCGACCGGTCTCCGGCATTTCTGCTCTCAAGCAAGATGCCACCGACTTTTTTGGTATCCAGCAGGAGATCGTTGGGCCATTTGAGAACCAGCCTCCCGGCGGAGATCCCGCCCGTGCGCGCGGCGGCGTCGAACAGCGCGATCCCGGCAACGAATGCCAGTTGCAACGCGGTCTCCAGCGAGCAGGAGAGTCTCAGCAACAGACTTGCGTAGAGGTTTCCCGCTGGCGACGCCCATTGCCTGCCGCATCGCCCGCGCCCGGCACTTTGATGCCTCGCGCGAATCCAGAGATTGCCCGGCTCACCTTTTACCGCGCGCCGGATCACCTCGGCATTGGTCGAGTCGACATGGTCAAGGCACTCCTGCCGGAAGGACGGCGGCAGGCTGGGTCCGGTCCCGGCCATACACTCAGAATAGGGCTTTGGCGGCAGTATCGGCTAACGCCACCAATGGTGCCGGGAAGAGAAAGAAAAACAAAACCAGCGAACCGGACAGGGCAAGCACCACTTTCAAAACCCCGGGCATGGGCTCGAAATGCTCTGCCGGAGCGTCGAAATACATGATCTTGATGATACGCAGATAATAGTAGGCGCCCACCACGCTCGCCAGCACCCCGATAACGGCCAGCGCATATAACTCCGCATTTATCGCTGCCAGAAATACGTAGAATTTCGCGAAGAAACCGGCGAGCGGCGGAATCCCGGCCAATGAGAAAAGCAGCATCGCCAGAAGGAACGCCATGAGGGGATTGGTCCTCGAAAGCCCGGCAAGCTCGTCGATTTCCTCCACCATCCCATCGGAGCGCTTCATCGACAGGATGCAGGCGAAGGTGCCGAGCGTCATGACCATGTAAATAACCAGATAGATGATGACGCCGCGTGTGCCATCCGCATGAGTAATTCCGTCGCGTACGCCGTCCTCCGCCGCAGCCGCCAGTCCGACTAGGGCGAAGCCCATATGGCCGATGGAACTGTAGGCCATCA
>JAJFHO010000169.1 GCA_021775575.1 Hyphomicrobiales bacterium | reverse complement strand
ACGGCCGCGCTCGCGCTCAAGCCTTTTGATGGTGCGGGCCTGATAGGTCACCCCGCCGCTTGCCATGTCAGCGGACAATCTTTCAAGGCGGGCCAGAACCCGGTCGCCTATGCCAGGCGCCGGGCCGGCGCCGCGCCGGTCGGGCAGCACAAGAATTTTCGGCGCATCACCGGCCTGCGCATGGTCCCAGGAAGCGGGCTCCGCGATAAATTCGCCATGTTCGTCGCGGCCGGTGATTTTGATGACGCTCACGCGCGGCAGATCGCCTGACCGGGCAATGCGCTTGCGCGGAGAGCTGATAAGCCCGTCTTCGGCCAATTCGGCAAGGAGACGTTTGAATTCGATCCGGTCGCCGCCCTTTATGCCGAACGCACGCGCGATCTCGCGCTTGCCCACGCGGTCCGGCGAAGAGCGGATAAAGTCCAGAATTTCTTCCTTGGTCGGCACGGCGCCGGTCTCGCCCGGTTCGCGTCGCTTCGAACTTCGGTTGTTTTTCCGGGGCACGAGCGCGGTGACCGAATTACGAAGCGGCGCTGGCGTCGGCGTCCGGTTCTTTTTTGCGGGTGCGCTTGGCGCGACCCGGTTTCTTGCCTTTTTCCGCCTTGGCCGCGATCAGCGCCACCGCTTCTTCGATCGTAATTTGTTCCGGCTCATTGTCCTTCGGTAGCGTGGCATTGATCTTGCCGTGCTTGACGTAAGGGCCGTAGCGTCCGCTCAATACCTGAATTTTGCCGCCAAGCTGCGGGTGGTCGCCGAGGTCCTTGATTACCGTGCCGCCGCGCCCGCCGCCCTTCTTGGCCTTCTCCGCGAGTAACGTTACGGCCCGGTTCAGGCCCACGACAAAGACCTCTTCCGGCCCATCGAGATTGGCATAATTTCCGTCATGGAGAACGAAGGGGCCATAACGGCCTATGCCCGCCGTGATCGGCTTGCCGCTCTCGGGATGGAGCCCGACTTCGCGGGGCAGTGACAGCAGGGCCAGCGCCTTTTCCAGATCGATCTGATCGGGCTCATGGTTTTTCGGGATCGAAGCGCGTTTGGGTTTTTCGTCCTTGCTGGCTTCGCCGAGTTGCACATAGGGACCAAAACGGCCCGTGCGCAGGGTTACGGGGAGGCTGGTATCGGGGTCATTGCCGAGAAGCTTGCCATCCGCTCCCGCCGCCTCGGCCGGCTTGTCCCCATTGTCGTTAAACTGGCGCGTGAACCTGCAGTCGGGATAGTTGGCGCAGCCGATGAAGGCGCCGAAGCGGCCAATTTTCATGCTCAAGGTGCCGTCATCGCAAGACGGGCATTTTCGCGGGTCGACGCCTTCCTCCACGACGGGGAAGATATGCGGCCCCAAAAGTTCGTTGAGCGCATCGAGCACTTCCGAAACGCGCAGGTCCTTGATTTCGTGCACCGCGGCGGTGAAATCGCGCCAGAAATCGCGCAGCACATCCTTCCATTCCAGCGAACCGGAGGAAATAAGATCGAGTTTCTGCTCCAGACTGGCGGTAAAATCATATTCGACATAACGCTGGAAGAAGCTCTCCAGGAACGCGATTACCAGGCGGCCCTTGTCCTCCGGTATCAGGCGGCGTTTGTCGAAGAGGACATATTCCCGGTCGCGCAACACCTTGAGTGTCGAGGCATAGGTCGACGGGCGGCCGATCCCAAGCTCTTCCATCTTCTTGATGAGCGTGGCTTCCGTGTAGCGCGGCAGCGGTTCGGTGAAATGCTGTTTCGCCTCGACCGACTCCGCGGAGAGCGAATCGCCCTTGGCGAGGGCGGGGAGGCGCTTGTCGTCCTTGCCATCGCCCTTGTCGTCCTTGCCCTCTTCGTAAAGCTTCATAAAACCGTCAAAGCGAACAACCGTGCCGGTGGCCCGCAGCCCGTAAGATCTGCCGTCCTTGCCGGTAATGGAAATATCGGCCGTCGTGCGTTCCAGCCGCGCACTCTCCATCTGGCTGGCGACCGTGCGCTGCCAGATAAGCCGGTAAAGCTTTGCCTGCTCGTCATCGAGAAAGGCCTTCGCGTCATCGGGGGTCCGTGACATCTCGACCGGGCGAATTGCCTCATGCGCTTCCTGGGCGTTTTTCGCCTTTGTCTTATATTGCCTGGGGCTTGCCGGCAGATAGGCCGATCCGATCGAACCGCCGATATAATCGCGGACCGCGGTAATCGCCTCGGGCGCGATCTGAACCCCGTCGGTACGCATATAGGTAATCAGGCCTTGCGTGGTGCCGGCAATGTTTACGCCTTCATAGAGCTTCTGAGCCACCTGCATGGTTCTGCTGGCCGTGAAACCGAGTTTGCGCGAGGCTTCCTGTTGCAGCGTCGAGGTTGTGAAGGGGGGAGCGGGATGGCGCTTGTGCTCCTTGCTCGCGACCGAGTCGACGCCGAATGCGCCATTCTCGATCGCATCCCGGTAAGCCGTCGCCGTCGTCTCATCGGCGATGTCGAATTTGTCGAGCTTGTTCCCGTCAACGCTGACCATGCGGGCGGGGAATATTGCCGCGCTCGCAGTCTTCATCTGCGCCTCGATCGACCAATATTCCTGGCTTTTAAAGGCCTCTATCTCGGCTTCCCTGTCGCATACAAGCCTGAGCGCCACGGACTGGACCCGTCCCGCAGACCGGGCCCCGGGAAGTTTCCTCCAAAGCACCGGCGACAAGGTGAAGCCGACCAGGTAATCGAGCGCGCGGCGCGCCAGATAGGCATTGACCAGAGATCCGTCGACTTCGCGCGGATTGTTTATTGCGTCGATCACCGCCTGCTTCGTCACGGCGTTGAAGACAACGCGTTCGACCGCGACATCCTTCAGCGCCTTTTTGTCCTGAAGGATTTGCAGGACGTGCCATGAAATAGCCTCGCCCTCGCGATCCGGGTCCGTCGCCAGGATCAGCTTGTCGGCGCCCTTTACCGCTTTGGCGATCTCGTTGATGCGCTTGACCGCCTTGGAATCGACATCCCAGCGCATGGCGAAATCTTCATCGGGCAATACGGAGCCGTCTTTCGAGGGCAGGTCGCGGACATGACCGTATGAGGCCATGACCTGATAACCGCTCCCGAGATATTTATTTATGGTCTTGGCCTTCGCCGGTGATTCGACAATGACAACGTTCATATGGTTTTCCACTGTCCCGGCTGCGGCGGCCCGGCTCCGCAGTCTTTTATTTGTGCTGGATCGAATAGATGTCAACAGGCGAACGATAAATGGGGAATCGGCGCGCGGCTGTCAAATGATCAAATGTTGCCAACAATACTTGCAGTTGTAGAAAAATATAGTATACAACTTAAGCGTGTATTTTCCGTGCATCTTTACGGGCAGGTTGATGAGAGCGTGCGACGGACGAATGTAACACCTTATTGAACTGTTTTGGCGAAGGCGTCTTTTGGCGAATGATTTTGGATGCGGGTAATCCTCAATAAAAACCGGGGGGAGAGGCAAACCATGAGCAATAAACGAAAGAAGATTGCAGCGAGCGATAACGCGGATTTGGCGAGCCGCGCTGCCGCCGCCGAAGATGGTGAAGGCTCAACCTATACACCTACCCAGATTGCCGGGTATATCAGTTACTTACTTGATGAACTTCGTGTTATGGCCGAAAAGGGTGAAATGCCGTTTCTGGCCTATCTCTTGAACATAGCTTATGAAGAAGCCGAATCGCAGAAACTCCGTAAATACTAACAATGGGGCCATGCCCGGATTTCATCGATGTCTAGGTGTGGATGAGTGAGACGAGCTGTTGCCCGTGCCTCTCAAGCCTGCCGGCAAGATCAAGCTCAAGTAAAACCACCTGAACCTGGCGCGCCGGCAGCCCTGTCGAGCGAATCACCTCGTCGACATCCACCGGGGAAACACCCAAAGCCGAAACGATGGTCTCGCGGTCGGATTGCACAATGTCGGGTGCAGGTGATTCTCGCTCCTTCGAACCGGTCTCCTCCAGTTCGCCGGAATAGTCCGATGCATCGCGCCCCAATATCGGCGCCAGGGTTTCCAAAATATCGTCGCCGCAGGTTACCAGCGTTGCTCCCTGCTTTAACAACCCGTTCGTGCCCCCGGCGCGCGGGTCGAGCGGGCTGCCCGGTACGGCGAACACCTCGCGGCCCTGCTCGCCGGCAAAACGCGCGGTTATGAGCGATCCTGATCGTTTTGCCGCCTCTATCA
This sequence comes from Hyphomicrobiales bacterium, assembly GCA_021775575.1. Lineage (GTDB taxonomy): Bacteria > Pseudomonadota > Alphaproteobacteria > Rhizobiales > Methyloligellaceae > JAJFHO01. The sequence goes on along the minus strand of JAJFHO010000169.1, from coordinate 15,968 downwards.
CAACGATACCGATCGCGACTCCGGATATCAGACGGTTGCGGCGCGGAAAATCGGCACCGCGCGGTTTGAAGCCGACCGGCCGCTCCGTGATCAACAGGCCATCGGTTCCGATGGCGTCCTGCAGCTCCGCATTTTCAGGCGGATAGACGATGTCCACGCCGCCGGCCAATACGGCGATTGTGCCGCGCTGAAGCGCCGCGCGATGGGCCGCTGTGTCGATGCCCCGGGCCAGGCCGGAGGCAATCACAAAACCCTCGCGCCCCAGGTCCGATGCTAATTGACGGGTAAATTTCTGACCCAATGCCGAACCGTTCCGGGCGCCGACGATTGCAACGATTGGCCGATCGGAAAGGCTCAGATCGCCTTTCGCGACAATGACCGGCGGCGGCGCGTCTATCCGGGCAAGCCAGGCCGGATAGCCGGGCTCGGAAAGGGCGACGATTTTCGCACCGGTCCGCTCGGTTGCGGCCAATTCTGCGACGGCCTTGTCTTCCGGGCACACTTTTATCCGGCGCGCGCTGCCGCCGCGGCGAGCCAGTTCGGGCAGCGCCGCCAGCGCCGAGCGAGCGCCGCCGAAATGATTGAGCAGTTCGCGGAAAGTGGCCGGCCCGACATTTTCACTGCGGATCAGACGCAACCAGTCCAGACGCTGATCCGCGCTCAGGCGTTTGCGGGCGGTAACAGGCGGGTCGCCTTCGGTGGTCCTCCTAGCTGCCAATCTTCGATTCCTCTCCCCGCACGAGGCGCATGAGATTTGCCCGGTGCCGCACAAAGACCAGAAGCGTCAGGAGGGCAAATAATTCCACCGCTTGCCACTGGCCGAACCAGGCCAGAATAAAGGGTGTGGCGGCGCTGGCAATGAGCGCGGCAAGGGAGGAAAAGCGGGTGAGGGCGGCAATCGCCAGCCAGAGCACGCAAAAGGCGAGGGCGGCCTTCCAGAACAGGCCCAGCAGGATGCCGATATAGGTCGCGACACCCTTGCCGCCGCGAAAGCCCAGCCAGACCGGAAACGAATGACCCAGAAAGGCGCCAAGCCCGGCAATGATGCCGGTGTCGGGCCCGTATCGCAGGCCGAGCAGGACGGCGGCGGTGCCTTTCAGCAGGTCGGCGGCGAGCGTCAGTGCCGCGAGAGGCTTGTTGCCGGTTCTCAGTACGTTCGTCGCGCCGATGTTTCCCGACCCGATTGAGCGAATGTCGCCAAGCCCCGAAAGCCGAGTCAGGATTAGTCCGAAGGGAATCGAGCCGATCAGATAGCCGGCTGCCAGCGCCGCGATATAGTATGGCAAGGCGAGGGACCAATCGATTGGATCGGGCATACTGGCTCCCGTGGACCGAAGACCGCCCGCCTGCACGCAGGCGAACATATTTCACTGTCAGCTTGCGCCAGCGTAGTTGTAAACGGTCTGTCCCGCCACCATCGTTCTGAGCACGCGGCCCTGAAGTTTCGATTCATCGAAAGGAGTATTTTTGGATTTTGACCGGAGCAGATCCGGATCGACAATCCAGGGCAGGTCTAGATCAACCAGAATGAGATCGGCGATTGCGCCTTTCTCAAGCCGGCCTCCGGGCAGTCCGAGAATATCTGCCGGATTTGTCGTCATCGCCCGCAACAGCGCCGGCAATTCGATATGACCGTTGTGATACAGCGACAGCGCGGCCGGCAGCAATGTCTCCAGGCCGACGGCGCCGTCTTCGGCTTCCGCGAAGGGCCGGCGCTTGGCGTCCGCATCCATCGGATCGTGGCCCGAGACAATGACATCGATATCGCCGGCGGCCAGACCCTTGACGCCGGCAACACGGTCGCTCTCTGGCCGTAGCGGCGGACGCAGCTTGAAAAATGTGCGGTATGATCCGATGTCGTTCTCGTTCAGCGTCAAATGATTGATCGAGATACCGCAGGTCACCGGCAGTCCGCGCGCCTTGGCCCGGGCGATAGCCTCGATCGACGTTCCGCAGGAAATCTGGGCCGCGTGGTACCGCCCTCCGGTCAGGTCGACCAGTCTCAGGTCGCGTTCGACCATGATCGACTCCGCCGAGCACGGAATTCCGGGCAGGCCGAGCCGGCTTGAAATCTCGCCTTCATGCATCACACCGGCATCGGCCAGATCGGGGTCTTCGGTATTGTGAACGACGACGGCGCCGAAATCGCGCGTGTAGGTCAGGACACGCCGCATGACGCGCGCGTTCGAAATGCTCGATTTGCCATTTGTGAAGGCGACCGCGCCGGCCTCCTTGAGGAGGCCGATCTCGGTCATTTCCTCGCCCTTCAGGCCTTTGGTGACCGCCGCCATGGGGTGAACGTGAACGACCGCGGTGTCGCGGGCGCGGCGCTCGATATAATCCACCAGCGCCGCATCGTCGATCACCGGATCGGTATCGGGCATGCAAATAATGGTCGTGACACCGCCGGCGGCCGCGGCGCGGCTTGCCGTGGCGAGCGTCTCGCGATGTTCAAAGCCGGGCTCGCCGGCGAAGACGATCATGTCGATGAGGCCCGGACACAGGACGTTCCCGCCGCAATCGACGACTTGCGCCCCGTCCGGGGCATTGCGCCGCAAATGGGCGCCGAGATCGGCGATGACGCCGTCATCGACAAGCAAGCCGCCAGGCTCATCGAGACCGGATGCCGGATCGATGAGCCTGGCGTTGATCAGCGCGACCGGAGCTTCCGCTTCGGCGCCGTTGGTTTTGTTCTTTTTCTTGGCCATCCGCTGTTACTGGCTGGGAAGGCCCGAGGCGAGCGCTTCAAGGACGGCCATACGAACCGCGACGCCCATTTCCACCTGTTCGGAGATCACGCTGCGGGGGTCGTCGGCAATGGCTGAGTCAATTTCAACGCCTCTGTTCATCGGGCCGGGGTGCATGACGAGTGCGTCCGGTTTGGCGACGCTGAGTTTGTCGTCATCAAGCCCGAAAAAGTGAAAATATTCCCGGATGCTCGGCACGAAGGAACCGGTCATGCGCTCGCGTTGCAGGCGCAGCATCATGACGATATCCGCGTCCTTGAGGCCGTCGGCCATGGAATTGTGAACCTCCGCGCCAAGACGCTCGGCGTTCGGCGGCAGCAGGGTCGATGGTGCAACAACCCGGACCCGGGCGCCGAGGGCGTTGAAAATAATGATGTCCGAGCGGGCGACGCGCGAATGCAGGACGTCCCCGCAAATGGCGATCGTCAGCCCCGCGATCCGCGCCTTGTTGCGGCGGATGGTGAGCGCGTCGAGCAGCGCCTGGGTGGGGTGTTCGTGCGCGCCGTCGCCGGCATTGATGACCGAGCAGTCGACTTTCTGAGACAAAAGCTCGACCGCGCCGGCCGCATAGTGGCGCACGACGAGGATATCGGGGTGCATCGCATTCAGCGTCATGGCGGTGTCGATGACCGTCTCGCCCTTGCTCATGGACGAGGACTTGACCGACATGTTCATCACATTGGCGCCGAGCCGTTTTCCGGCAAGCTCAAAAGAACTCTGGGTGCGGGTGGAGTCTTCGAAAAACAGGTTGATTTGCGTGCGGCCGCGCAGAATGTCCGATTTCCGCGATGACTGAAGGCTCAATCCGGCCGCTTCGTCGGCCAGATCGAGAAGACCGGTAATTTCCGCTGGCGTCAGGCCTTCGATTCCAAGGAGATGGCGGTGCGGAAACTGAAATTCTGGTGTTGCGGCCGCGATGCTCATTAAAGGGCACTCTATAGGCCGACTCACCCCGGCCCGCAAGCGCATGCTGCACTAGGGTTAGCGAGGGAAGGCGCGGACCTCACCGGCAAATCGTCGCAGCCCCGGTTCGGCTCCAGCCAACGGCTCGCCGGGCACCCCGTTCAGGATGCATCCGTTGATATCAGCTTGAAGGCCCGCGAATGATATTCGCGCCGGTAGATAACGGCGACGACCCAAAGCGTCGTCAGCATGAAAACCGTGGGATGAATGAACCAGCCGAGGCCGGCTATGCCGAAATAATAGTATCGCAAGCCGGCATTGGCGTGTTGCCCGACAATGCCGGCGATGCCTGCGACGCGTTCGGCATGTGCCAAGCACTGCTTCTTGTTTCGGCTTGCGGCAATCGGCGTGGCGCCAATGAGGATGCCCGTATAGTGGGAGAGGCGGAATGCCCAGGCGAATTTGAAGAAGGCCAAAATGAAAACAGTCATGAGGAACAAGACTTTGAGTTGCCACATGAAGACGGTGGTTTGACGCAGGAAGGGGAATTTGGCGGCGAGGGCATGGATCTCTTCCACCGTACCGAACAGGGCCGCCAGAGCTCCGGTCACGAACACCGCCGTCGACGCGAAAAAAGCATTGCCGCGCCCCAGGTTGGCCAGAATCTGGACGTCAACCACGCGGTTCTCGCGCGCCGCCATATTGGCCATCCAGCTCTTGCGGTGCTCGTTGATCGCGCGCACCAGCCCGTTGTTGCCCAGCCTTCCATACCGGGTGGCATAGCCATATCCGCCAGCGCACAGGACAAACCATGCAAGGGCGGCGATATCGATGAGAGTCAGGCCGGGCATCGGGGAAGTTTCCTTGTAGAACAGCGCTTATGCCATATTGGCGAGCCGGTCCAGCGCGCCTTGCAGAATATAGGCAGCGGCCATCTTGTCGATGACTTGTCCCCGCCGCTTGCGGCTCGTGTCGGCCTCCAGAAGCGTACGTTCGACGGCCGCCGTCGAGAGCCGTTCGTCCCAGAAAACCAGAGGCAAGTCCGTGTGCCCGGCGACATTGCGCGCGAAGGCGCGCGTCGCCTGCGCCCGCGGCCCTTCGGAGCCGTCCATATTTAGCGGCAAGCCTATTACGATCGCCGCAATATCATGTGAATCAATAATTTCTTTTAATGAGTTCATATCTTGTGTGAATTTCTTTCGGCGGATCGTATCGAGCGGTGTCGCAATCGCGCGCGTGACATCGCTCATCGCCATGCCGATTGTCTTGCTGCCCACATCGAGTCCGAGCAGGCGTCGCCCGCTTTTCAGCAGGCCGGGCAATTGCTCGATTGCTATGATGCTATCTGCGACCAAGAGAACCGCCTGCCTTATGTTGCCGCCACGCGTGGCGTATTTATACTGAAAGCAGACTGGAATTTTGGGGTTTTTTGGGTCAGGAGACGGGAAACAATGAAAATAATCTGGTTGGGACATTCCGCATTTCGTGTTGAAACCGGCGGCAGCGTGCTGCTGATCGACCCGTTTCTCAGTGGAAACGGCGTTTTCGAGGGCAGTGGCATGTCCGCTGGCGAGGCGGCCAAGGGCGTTACCCATATAGCGCTGACCCACGGGCATGACGACCATGTCGGCGATACCGCGGCCATTGCCAAGGACTCCGGCGCTCCCGTTGTCGCCGTTTATGAGCTTGCGATGCATCTCAATGGTCAGGGGGTCGAAAATGTCGAGCCGGGCAATCCGGGCGGCACAATCGATTGCGGCGATTTCGACGTCTCCTTCGTGAAGGCCTATCACTCCGCCAGCACCATGGTCGATGGACAGAATGTTTATCTCGGCAATCCCTGCGGCCTGGTGGTCCGCTCGAAGGACGGAAAATCGGTCTATCATATGGGCGATACGGAGATTTTCGGCGATATGGCGCTCGTCAATGAAATCTTCGCGCCGAAGGTCGGCCTAGTGCCGATTGGCGACCGTTTCACGATGGGAGCGAGGACCGCGGCAATGGCCTGCGAAAAATATTTCGACTTCGATACCGTCATCCCGATTCACTATGGGACATTCCCGATCATCGACCAGACGCCGGACAAGTTCATTGCCGCGGCCACGGGCCAGAATGTGGTCGTGCCCAAGGTCGGTGAAGCGGTCGAGGCCTGAGCCGGGTTTTGCGTCCTGTCCCATTGCAACCATTGAGCCCGGGCGCTAAGACGGCGTTCGACTGAAGCTTCCTGCCAAAAGGTCATGACATGAAGGTCGACGAAGCCACGGTTCGCCATATTGCGCGGCTGGCGCGGATCAGGGTCTCCGATGCCGAGGCGAAGACCTTTGAAGGCGAGCTGACCGGCATCTTGCAGTGGGTCGAGCAGCTTGACGAAGTGGACACCGATGGCGTCGAGCCGATGACCAGCGTCGTCGAGACCGAAATGAAGAAGCGCACCGACGAAGTTACGGACGGCGGCTATGCAGGCGACATCATCAAAAACGCACCGGAGCGTGCCGACAATTTCTTCGTCGTCCCCAAGGTCGTGGAGTAGAGCGTTGTGAGCGACCTTACCGATCTCACAATCGCCGGTGCCCGCGAGGGGCTGCGGCAAAAGGATTTCTCCGCCCGGGAAATCGCGCAGGCGCATCTCGACGCGATCGAGGCGGGCAATGCGGCGCTCAACGCCTATATTTTGCCGGCTCCCGAGCAGGCCCTTGCCATGGCGCAGGCCGCCGACGAGCGGCTTGCAAAAGGCGAGGCGCGGCCTCTGGAAGGTATTCCGCTGGGCATCAAGGATTTGTTCTGCACCCAAGGGCTGCGCAGCACGGCCTGTTCGCGCATTCTCGGCAATTTCTCGCCGACCTATGAATCGACGGTGTCGCAAAATCTCTGGGATGCCGGCGCGGTTCTGCTGGGAAAACTGAATTGCGACGAGTTCGCCATGGGCTCGTCCAATGAGACCAGCTGTTTCGGCCCCGTGATCAATCCATGGCGGCGCGAGGGGTCAAATGCGCCGCTTGTGCCCGGCGGCTCCTCGGGAGGGTCGGCGTCGGCTGTCTCGGCACGGCTATGTCTTGGCGCGACGGCAACGGACACAGGCGGGTCGATCCGCCAACCCGCCGCGTTGACCGGGACCGTCGGCCTCAAGCCCACCTATGGGCGCTGCTCGCGCTGGGGCATTGTCGCCTTCGCCTCGTCGCTCGATCAGGCCGGGCCGATAACCCGCAGCGTGCGCGACGCCGCAATCATGCTCGGCGTCATGGCCAGCCACGACCCCAAGGATACGACCAGCGTCGATGCGCCGGTGCCGGACTATGAAGCGGTGCTGGGACAGGGCGTGAAGGGGCTCAAGGTCGGCATCCCGAAGGAATACCGCATGGAGGGGATGCCGGAGGAGATCGAGAAGCTCTGGCAGCAGGGCATCGCCTGGCTCACGGAGGCAGGCGCGGAAATCAGGGATGTGAGCCTGCCGCACACCAAATATGCGCTTCCGGCTTATTATATCGTGGCGCCGGCGGAAGCTTCCTCCAACCTCGCGCGCTATGATGGCGTGCGCTACGGCCTTCGGGTGCCGGGCGGCGATGTCACCGAGCAATATGAGAATACGCGTTCGGAAGGCTTTGGGCCCGAGGTCAAGCGCCGTGTCCTTATTGGCACCTATGTGCTGTCCGCCGGTTATTACGACGCTTACTATTTGAAGGCGCAGAAGGTACGCACGCTCATCAAGCGCGATTTCGAGCAGGTCTTTGAGGATGTCGATGTGCTGCTGACGCCAACGACGCCGGGTCCCGCATTTGCCATTGGCGAAAAATCCGGCGACCCGATCGAGATGTATCTGAACGATATTTTCACGGTGACGGCGAATATGTCCGGTCTGCCGGGCATTTCGGTCCCGGCGGGGCTGTCGGCAGAAGGCACGCCGCTCGGCCTGCAGCTCATCGGCAAGGCGTTCGACGAAGAGGCCCTGTTCCAGGTCGGGGAAGTGATCGAGGAGGCTGCCGGGACGTTGCCCCAGCCTCAGGATTGGTGGAGCGCGCCGTGACGGGAGCACGAGTGAATATCGCGTCGGGCAGCCCCTATGAGCCGATTATCGGGTTTTCGCGCGCGGTACGTATTGGCGACAGGGTCGCTGTTGGCGGAACCGCGCCGATCGGCCCGGATGGAAAGGCATTTGCTCCAGGCGATCCGGCGGCGCAGACAAGGCGTTGCCTCGAGATCATAGAGCAGGCGCTTGCCGAGGCCGGGGCAGGCATGGAGCATGTCATTCGCACGCGCATGTTCGTTACCGACGCCTCGCACTGGGAAGAGATCGGAAAAGCGCATGGCGAAGCCTTTGGCGATATTCGCCCCGCAAGCACTATGGTCGAGGTCTCGGGGCTGCTCGATCCGGATTGGCTCGTCGAGATCGAGGTGGACGCCATCCTGCCCGGAACAGGCGACTAGCTGGGGGAGTTGAATTTCATGGCACAGAAAAAACCCGAAGACTGCACGTCGATGGATCACGTCCGCGCGGAAATCGACCGGATCGACAACGCGCTGGTCGATCTGGTCGCGGAACGCTTCACCTATGTGGATCGGGCCTGGAAACTTAAGGATTCGCCCGATCAGGCGGTGGTGCCCTGGCGCATCCAGCAGGTCGTCGACAAGGTCAAGGCGCGCGCCGGCGACAGGGGCCTGCCGCCGGAACTGGCGGAATCGATCTGGCGGCAGATGATCGGCTGGTTCATCCAGTATGAAGAGGAAAAGCTTCAGGAGTCCGCGGACGATGGCTGATGCGACGCCTGCCGACCTGATCTCCGGCGCCACCGGCGACTGGGAGACCGTGATTGGCCTGGAGGTTCATGCCCAGGTCGTCTCCAAGTCCAAGCTGTTTTCCGGCGCGGCCACCGCATTCGGCGCGGAACCCAATTCACAGGTGAGCCTCGTCGATGCCGCCATGCCGGGCATGTTGCCGGTGATCAACGCAGAATGCATCGCGCAAGCCGTGCGCACGGGCCTGGGGCTGAAGGCGCAGATCAATCTGGAATCCGTCTTCGACCGGAAGAATTATTTTTATCCCGATTTGCCCCAAGGCTATCAGATTTCGCAATTTTCCAGGCCGATTGTCGGCGAGGGAGAGGTGGTTGTCGATCTGGAGGATGGCGGGAGCGTCACGGTAGGCATCGAGCGGCTGCATCTGGAGCAGGATGCGGGCAAAAGCCTGCATGACCAGCATCCCGACTTTTCTTACGTGGATTTGAACCGGTCGGGCGTCGCGCTGATGGAAATCGTTTCCAAGCCCGATATCCGCTCCGCCGATCAGGCCAAGGCTTATGTGACCAAACTGCGGTCCATCCTGCGCTATCTCGGCACCTGCGATGGCAATATGGAACAGGGGTCGCTGCGCGCCGATGTCAACGTGTCGGTCAGAAAGCCGCGCGGGGAATTGGGCACCCGCTGCGAGATCAAGAATGTGAATTCGATCCGTACGATCGGGCTGGCAGTCGATTATGAGGCGCGCCGCCAGATCGATATCATTGAAGATGGCGGTGCGATCCATCAGGAGACGCGGCTTTTCGACCCGGACACGGGCGCGACCCGCGCGATGCGCTCGAAGGAAGAGGCGCGCGACTATCGCTATTTCCCCGACCCCGACCTTCTGCCATTGGTCCTGACCCAGGACTATGTGGACGATCTCGCGGCCCATCTGCCGGAGCTGCCGGATCGCAAGCACGCGCGTTTCATGGCCGATTATTCCCTGGCTGCCTATGACGCGGATGTGCTTGTCGCCGACAAGGAGGCGGCAGATTTTTTTGAAGCCGTGGCCGGGGGGCTCGATGCCAAGGCGGCAGCCAACTGGGTGATCAATGAGGTTATGGGTCGGATTAACAAGGAAGGCATGGCCTTTAGCGATATTCCGGTATCGGCTGAAGCGAACAAGGCAATCCTGCAAATGACCGCGGACGGCACGATTTCGGGCAAGATTGCCAAGGATGTGCTGGACATCGCGTGGAAGGAGGGCGGCGACCCCCGCGCCATCGTTGAGCAGCGCGGCCTTGAACAAGTCAGCGATAGCGGCGAGATCGAAAAAGTGGTCGACGAGATCATCGCCGCCAATCCGAAACAGGTTGAACAGGTCAAGGGCAAGCCGAAAACACTTGGCTGGTTCGTCGGTCAGGTAATGCAGGCAACCGGCGGCAAGGCCAACCCGAAATCCGTAAATCAGATTCTTAGGAAAAAGCTGGAACTTTAAGCTTATTATCAATTTTCCCGTGTAAATTTTCGGGCTGCAATGCGCGGCAGACGCCCATCGACCAGCACCAGACCGGCAAGGATAATGGCGAGGCCACCAAGCTGGTGAGGCGCCACCGATTCTTCCAGAAAGACGACGCCGAGGAAGATCGTTACCGGTGGCTGGACCAGAGTTACAAGCATGGCGTTGGTCGCGCCGGCATTGGCGAGGATCTTGAAATAAAGAAGATAGGCCAGCGCGGTGGACGCCAGCCCCAGCGCTATCATGGCGCTCCATGCGGATGGGGCGGGAGCGGGACTGAGGGGTGTTTCAAGGGCGAGAGCGAGCGGTGCCATAATGAGGCTGGCGGCGGTCAGCATGCCGGCCGCTGTCACGGCTGGCGGGATACCATTGAAGCGGCGGCCGTAGATGGCCGAAAGGCCGTAGAAAAATGCCGCGCCTACCATCGCAAACTGGCCGGCGGGACTTGTTGACACCTCGGCCAGGGCGTCGAGTCCGATAAGGACGGCGACACCGGTGATTCCGGTCAGGACACCGGCCAACTTGGCGGGCGTGGCCGGTTCCTTGCGGTTCCAGAAATGACCGATCAGAACGGTGAAGAGCGGCGTTGCGGCAATGATAATGGCGGACAGAGAGCTTGTTATCTGGGTTTGGCCGAGAGCGATCAACGTGAAGGGGAAAACATTGGCAATCACGCCCATAACGGCGAATGCCGTCAGCAGCTTGCGCGTCGGGACGACGCGGATGCCCAGCAGCAGGCAATAGAGAATGAGCGCCAGCGCGGCGAGAACGACGCGCACGAGGACGATCGTTATGGGGCCGCTGCCCTCAAGCGCAACCTCCACGAAAAAGAATGAGCTGCCCCAGACCAGGGAGAGCAGCATCATCCGCAGCCAGTCGGCAAGTCCCAACGCTTCGCCCCTATTTTATTTTTGCAGAGGTTCTAGCCCTAAGCGCCCGAAACTGCCAGTGCCACCCGAAAATTGCGGAGGGCGGTGACTTTATGAATCGGCGTCCGGCACTTCTTCGGCCGGCATGCAGTAGGGTTTCCAGAGGCTGATGGTGACCGGTACCGCGATATTCAGCCAGAAGGCGGTTAACATCAGCGTGTAGAAGGCTTCTGTCGAAAGGATCGAATTCTGTACATAGGCGATATCCATGACGACGAAGGGTTAGAGTCCTGAAAGAAGTATTCAGCAACGCTGTAGGCGGTGATAAAGGGAGCGACGGCACCGAAAAAGGCGATGCCCCAGCTCTTCTTGATGCTGGCGATAAAATTGTCGGTCTGCTCCTCGAAGCCAAGAGCAAACATGATCATCACGATGCCAATCTCGCCGAGGCCGCGTATGAAAGGGTCCGACTCGACAGGCAACAAACCGGTATTGACCAGGATGGATCCGGCCGCCAGATACCACAGCACGGGCGTCAGCCGGGTTTTGCGCGCAAGAAAAAAGGCCGCGTAGACCGCGCCCTAGACAATGGCCAGATGAGTAAGTGATTCCATGAGCAGAGTTTTACTCGGTTTTGATCCGGCGTGCTTGGATCAAATCAAGCGGCAACACAAAATGGCGAACCCGGTTAGCTGGCCCCCTTGGCACGAAATTATGACGTTAACGCCGTATAAGGCAACGCACCGGCGCACAAACTGTTTTTCGCCGTGCGCTGCATGAGTATGGCGCGCTGGAACGGCAATCCTGCTAAACTCCGGCAAAACCAATTCCCAGGGGGAGACATCCTATGACCCATGCAATCCAAATTCACCAAACCGGCGGCCCTGAGGTCATGAAGTGGGAAGAGGTCAATGTCGGCGATCCGGCAGAAGGTCAGGTTCGCCTGAAGCAGACGGCCGTGGGCCTCAATTTTATCGACGTCTATTTCCGCACAGGCACCTATCCGCAGGAAAATATGCCCTTCACGCCGGGCATGGAGGGCGCGGGCGAAATCGTCGCGGTCGGCGCGGGTGTCACCCATGTGAAGCCTGGCGACCGGGTCGCCTATGCCGGCGCGCTCGGATCCTACGCCGAGGAACGCCTGGCGCCGGCCGATCGCATGGTCAAACTCCCGGACTCGATCGACGACAAGACCGGCGCGGCGATGATGCTCAAGGGCATGACGGCGTCTTATTTGCTGCGCCGGACATTCAATGTCGGTCCGGAGTCGACCATTTTGTATCATGCCGCCGCGGGCGGTGTCGGTCTGATCATTTGCCAATGGGCGAAACATCTGGGCGCCACCATGATCGGGACGGTTGGGTCGGATGAAAAGGCTGAACTGGCGAAGTCGCATGGCTGCACGCACACAATCAATTACAAAACGGAGGATTTTGTCGAGCGCGTGAAAGATCTAACCGACGGGCAGGGCTGCGACGTGGTCTATGATTCGATCGGCAAGGACACCTTTCCGGCCTCGCTCGACTGCGTCAAAAATTTCGGTCTTTGGGCGACATTCGGCCAGTCTTCGGGTCCATTGCCGGACATCAATATGGGCCTGCTCGCGCAGAAGGGGTCGCTCTACGCAACGAGGCCTACATTGTTCACCCATATTGCCTCGCGCGCCGATCTCGAAGAAGTTGCCGGCGCCCTGTTTGATGTCGTGTCGGGAGGGCAGGTCAAGATCGAGATCAACCAGACCTATCCCTTGGCGCAAGCCGAGCAGGCGCATCGCGATCTGGAAGGACGCAAGACAACGGGCTCGACGATATTGCTGCCCTGATCCGCCGCCGGTCCCGCTCCAGTTCTCACCTGCCGTGAAAGCTATTCAGTCATGATCGAACTTTTCTACTGGCCGACTCCGAACGGCTACAAGATCACCATTATGCTTGAGGAGTGCGGCCTCCCTTACAAGGTCAACTTTGTCAACATCGGCAAGGGGGACCAGTTCGAACCGGCGTTTCTGGCAATCTCGCCGAACAACAGGATGCCGGCCATCATCGATCCCGATGGGCCGGACGCGAAGCCGGTCTCCATCTTCGAGTCGGGTGCGATCCTCCAGTATCTCGGACGCAAGACCGGGAAATTCTATCCACGGGAGGAACGGGCGCGGATCGAAGTCGAGGAATGGCTTTTCTGGCAGATCGCAGGCCTGGGGCCGATGGCAGGGCAGGCGCATCATTTTCGCCAATATGCGCAACAGGAAGTGGCCTACGCCATCGATCGCTATACCAATGAGGTGAACCGCCTTTACGGCGTCATGAACATCCGGCTTGCGGACCGGGATTATCTTGCCGGCGACTATTCGATCGCCGACATGGCGGCGTATCCCTGGGTGAGGCCCTACAAGCGGCAGGGTCAGGAGCTGAGCGAATTTCCCGCGCTTGATGCCTGGTACAAACGTATCCATGATCGCGCCGCCGTTTCCCGTGCCGTCAGTGTTGGTGCCCAGGAACGCGCAAAATGGGATCTGAGCAAGGATGAAAAGGCCCAGGCGGTATTGTTCGGTCAGCGCGCCCGTTAAACCGCAAAAGCGCCGAGCTATCCTCTGAAATAGAGCAGGCGGTCCGCCGTCCCGCCGCACGCCGGCAAATGTCCGCCCCGGCGAATATCTTTACGCATCATCGCTTCATGTGGTTAGCGAGTCCTCACCCGTATTGGTCAAGGAATTATTGCCAAAACGCCTTTGTTTACGAAATCGGGCCGATTCAGGGCCTGTTGTAAACTAATATTACCAGGCGTTAGGAAGTCGTTGACTTGCTGTTAAGCGTCTAAATTTACTCGATTTTGAATTGAGCCATCCAAAATCATCCGTGCGTTTGGGGGAAAGTTCGCCAATACGCGAGCAAAATAAACAGCCGGCACGCAGGAACAAAGAAACGTCTGCGATGCCCAAAGATAACGGGATGAATGTCAGATGGCACGGATGGACATGGCTATGCTCGAGAAAGCAGAACTGGCGGCGCAGACCGGTGCGCCGGACGCGCTCTTCGACCTCGGCTTGAGATATTGCACAGGACGCGACGTCGAGCTTGACCTGGTGATCGCGCATAAGTGGTTTAACCTGGCCGCGCTTCGCGGCAACAAGGCGGCAATGGACTATCGTCTCGAACTGGCGAGGGAAATGTCGCAGGTCCAGGTTGCGGAAGCGCAAAAAGCGGCACGCGAGTGGCTGGCCACTCACTAGGGTGGCAATTCGCATCGAGCTGATCGGCCGGGAAAAGGGGTTTGGGCAAAAAATCGCCCATCCCGGTTTCCCGGGCTGCGTCAGGCTGACCGAGCCGATTACTCTTCTCGACCTTCGGATTTGCAATCCCTGAACAGGGAGAGCACGCAATCATAGGCCAAGCGCGCCGCGCTGCGCGCGCCACGCGCGGTCTTGCCGACGCCCTTGCCTGCTTTTTTCCCGATCTTTCCGATCGTCTTGCCGGGCTTGCCGGCGGCGTCGCGGATCGCCCCGCCGGTTGCTTTTGCGCCTTGCTTGCCGGCATCGACGGCGCGCGAGGTCATCTCGACGAGCGTTTCAGGCTCGCCGGGCTGGCGCGGCGGTGCTTCGGGCGTGGTTTCAAGTCTTACCGGCGGCTGTTCCAGCGTTTGGGGTCGCGTGGCTGAACGCAGCACGCCGGGAAGCGCCGGACCGTCATAGCTGTATGAAATGACCTTGCCGTCGCATGCGGCTTCGGTTTCGCCCCGGATGCTGCAGGATCTGTGCCCGCCTTCCTTTGCCGTCTTGACGATGCAGTAGAGTTGAAGCGCCTTCTTGCTGGGCATGGCCTGCGATACCGCCACGCTGCAGACATAGGTCTGCTGCGGATCGGTACAGATCACGCACAGATCACTTTGGCCGGCCCGAACACCCGGTGCGGTTCCGGCCAATAGGCACAGCAAAGCCGCGCTGCAGAGTAAGAATATGGCTGAGCGGTTCATAGTTCTCAATCCAGCTTGCCCGATGGTGCCGGGCGTTACGGGCCCGCGAACTAGCCGGGACCGACCGGCACCCGATAATCTCTTGCCGACACGTAGCACAGACAGCGGAACGAATCATAGTGAGGCAATTTGGCAGGATTTTGTCTGTTCCGGCGGCTAGGCGCTTGTTTGGCGACGCGCGCGCTTGAACCGGCACAACAAGTCGGGCATACACGGCGGTGGAGAGGTGGCCGAGTGGTTGAAGGCGCTCCCCTGCTAAGGGAGTAGACGGTAACCCGTCTCGAGGGTTCGAATCCCTTCCTCTCCGCCACTTTGTGTCGCGACGAGCAGATCAAATAGAATTTTGTCCGCCAACAAGCTTATACCCATGACCGAAAGGCCGTCTCTCGCCATCGTGCTCGCCGCAGGCAAGGGAACGCGGATGAAGTCCGCGCGGCCCAAAGTGCTGCATGCCCTGGCGGGAGAAGCGATGGTCGTTCACGCGGCGTCGGCGGCGAAACAGGCCGGATGCGCCCGGATTGCGCTGGTACTCGCACCGGGCATGACGGCGGTGGCGGAGGCGGTAACGGCCGTCGATCCGGATGCCCGGAGTTTCGTGCAGGAAGATCAGCTTGGAACCGCTCACGCGGTCCTCGCGGCGCGCACGGCAATCGATGGTTTTGACGGCGATCTTCTGGTGCTCTATGGCGACACGCCGTTGCTGAGGCCTGTCACTCTTACAACCATCATGGATCGGTTGGGCGAGGGCGCCGATGTCGCGGTTCTGGGATTTGAGGCGCGCGACCCATCGGGTTACGGGCGGCTGGTAACCGATGCAGACGGGTCGCTGCTTGCAATCCGCGAGGACAGGGACGCCACCGACGCCGAAAAACGAATTACTTTCTGTAATTCCGGGGTCTTCGCTTTTCGCGGCGCGGTTGCGTTAGGCCTGCTGGAGAGAATCGGCAACGAAAACGCAAAAGGCGAGTATTATCTGACCGATGCGGTTGAAATTGCGCGCCGGGACGGGCTGACCGTCACGACCGTGGCATGCATGGAGGAGGAGGTGCTGGGCGTGAATTCCCGGGCACAACTGGCGCAGGCCGAAGCGACATTGCAGCAGCAATTGCGGGCAGCGGCGATGGAGCAGGGCGCGACGCTGATCGCGCCGGAAACGGTGTTTCTGAGCCGGGATACGCGGCTGGGACGTGACGTTGTCGTGGAGCCGAATGTGTTCTTCGGTCCCGGCGTCGTCGTGGAGGACGGCGTCAC
>JAJFHO010000168.1 GCA_021775575.1 Hyphomicrobiales bacterium | reverse complement strand
CGACCGGGAGCAAGTGCTTTTTGGCGCCAACGGCAAAGCCCAGGAACATTTCGGGAAGCGTTTTCATGGCTTTGTCGGTGGTCCAGAAGTCCCACTCAGGCGCGGAAATGACATATTCGGCGTTCGGGAAGCGCGCCGCCTCCTCGAACTCGTCGATCAGACCCCAGATATGGTCCGGGTGGCCGTGGGTGAGGACGACCTTGTCGATATCCTCGGGCTCGTAGCCCGAGGCCTGGAGATTTTCGGTAAGCTTGCCCGCCGTTGGCATCCAGTTCATGCCGCCCCCGACATCGATCAGAACAAGTTCTTTGCCGGTGTTGATCAGCGGGATGTTCACATGCGAGACGCGTTCATCGGGGCTCAGCAGGTTTGCCTCCAGAAACGCCGTTACCTTTTCGCGGGGCACATTGGTACCGAGCAAGCTTGTCGGCAAAGTGTAGGAGCCATCGCTCAGCACGGTGACCTCGAATGCGCCGAGCATGAAACGGTAAAAACCCGGAACCTGCGCGCCCTTCATCTCAGCGGCGGCTCGCACCGGCGCCGGTACCAGCAGCCCGCCGGCCGCAAGCACGCTCGCCGCTCCTCCGGCTCTGAGCATATCCCGCCTCGAAAATGGCGATCCCGCTGTCATCCGTTCCTCCCTGATTCCTTCTCTTGTGAATTCATTTTATGCAAGCGACCCGATCGCTGCCAAGGACGCCAATGCCGCAGAGGAAGACGAGTCCCGGCATTGCCATTCCAGTCTTGAGGCTCCGGCAAAGTCCGTTCCCGGCGAGGAGCGGACGTTCACGCCTGCGCCATAGGAGACCGGCTTTCGAGGATAGCACGAACATTCAGAACACGGGACATTGTCGCATGCCGTTGATCCAAAGCGGATATTTCGGGCGGCTGACGCAGGGTCATAAATTCCAGCGTTCAGCATCTGTAATCGAGTCGATTTTGCGTATCCAGGTCCAGTGGAGTTGCCGGGGAGGGCATTCCCGCAGTCATTAGCCCCTGGACCGCCCGATGGCGTGCAAAAGGGTACTAATCCGCGTTATTGTCAGCGCCGGTTTAGGTCCGCGCCCGCGGCAGCCCGATGCGAAGGCAGCGAATTGATGAGGATCAAGCCTGCGTCGCGGCTGCTCGGCTAATCTGCGCCAAGCGCCGAAACAGAAAGATCTTTGCACGATGCGGTGTAACTGTCCCAGCAATCGATACCGTGCCCAGAGGTCGGTTGCGCTTATTCTGACCGTGCTCGGATTGATCGCAATACCGGTCCAGACCTTCTCCGCGGAAAGAGAAGTGCCGCCGGCCACGCAGGTCAACGGCACCACGCCTTTCCAGGTTAGGCAGTCGAAGGTGCGCGATCGCAAGGCCGTTTTCGCGACCGTGCGAAGTACGGACAAGGTCGATGCGCGGGCACGGATTGCCGGGACAATTGCGAATTTATCCGTCGATGAGGGCAGCCAGGTCAAGGAAGGCGAGGTGATCGCGGTTGTCGGTGATCAGAAGCTCGTCTTGCGCCTGAAATCGCTCGATGCGCGGGTCGAAGGCCTGATCTCGCGCGTGGCGAATGCGGAAAGTGAGTTGCAACGGGCCGAGCAGCTCATTGGCAGGGGAGTCACCACGGCACAAAGGCTCGACCAGTTGCGCACGGTGCTTGATGTCGCAAGAACCAATTTGACGTCCGCCCGGGCCGACCGTTCCGTTATTCAGCAGCAGTTGGAGGAGGGCGCCGTGCCCGCGCCCGCATCCGGCCGTGTCCTGCGCGTGAATGTAACAGAGGGCGCCTATGTCATGCCCGGCGAAAGTATCGCCGCGATTGCCGCCAATCGGTACGTTGTCCGGCTCGAGCTTCCCGAACGGCATGCGCGATTCATAAAAAAGGGCGCGGAAATTATCGTCGGGACGCGTGGTCTTGGCCCCGATCGCGAACCGGTGGGCAAAGGCAAGATCAGTCAGGTTTATCCGGAGCTTGAAGACGGCCGGGTCGTGGCCGATGCGGAAGTGCAGGGGATTGGCGACTATTTCGTCGGCGAGCGCGCCCTCGTCTGGGTCGGCGTGGGCGAGCGCGACGCGGTCGTCATTCCGCGGTCTCTTGTTTTCACCCGGTTCGGCATCGACTATGTGCGCCTGTTGCCCGGCAAAGGCGCGCCTCAGGACGTGGTCGTGCAGCTCGGGCGTCCCTCACAGGCGGATTCAATTCCGAACGGAGTGGAAGTGCTGGCGGGGCTGCGGGCCGGCGACAGGCTGGTTGCGCCATGAAGCTCGGACTATCCGGCGCTCTCACGAGAACCTTTATCAATTCGCCGTTGACACCGCTCTTGCTGCTGAGCGCCCTGGCGCTTGGATTGCTGGCCCTTGTCATGCTGCCGCGCGAGGAAGAGCCGCAAATCAGCGTTCCGCTTGTCGATATCCATGTGCGCGCGGACGGCCTCAGGGCCGAGGACGCCGTCAAGCTCGTTACGGAACCGCTCGAGGCGATCATCAAGGGTATCGACGGCGTCGAGCATCTCTACAGCCAGACCGTCGATGACCGCGTCGTCGTGACAGCCCGGTTTTTCGTCGGTACCGATGCCGACGATGCCGTCGTGCGCGTGCACGACAAGGTTCGTGCCCACCTCGAACGCATCCCGATCGGCATTCCGCTGCCTCTTATCGTCGGGCGCGGTGTTGACGACGTGGCGATCTTGGTCGCCACGCTGTCGCCCAAGCCGGCTGTGGCGGAACGGTGGACAGACAATGCGCTCTACCATATCGCCGAGGAGCTGAGGGTCGAGCTGACCAAACTGCCCGATGTCGGCCTATCCTACATCGTCGGCGGCCGGCCCGATCAGATCAGGGTCGAGCCCGACCCGGAGAAGCTCTCTCTCTATGGCATCACGCTTCAGCAGCTCATCGCGAAAGTCCAGGAGGCAAACCGTTCCTTCCTCGCCGGTCAGGTGCGAGATGCAAACCGCAACCTTCCGGTGGTGGCAGGCCAGACATTGCAGGGTATCCCGGACATCGGCCTCCTGTTGCTGACGTCCAGGGACGGGCGGCCGGTCTATATTCGCGATGTCGCGAAGGTGGTTGTCGGAGCAAAACCACTCGAGCAGCGGGTCTGGCACATGACCAGGGACGGCACCGGCGCCCTGCGGAGCGTTCCCGCGGTATCGATTGCGTTTGCCAAGCGGGCGGGGGCGAACGCGGTGGAAATCGCCGATGAGATCCTTGGGCAGCTGGCGCAGCTGCGCTTGCGGCTCGTTCCGGAGGGTGTCGCCGTTACGGTAACGCGCAACTATGGAGAGACCGCCAACGAGAAAGCCAACGAACTTCTCTTCCATCTGGGACTTGCCACACTTTCCATCGTCGCGCTTATCGGCTTTGTGATTGGCTGGCGCGAGGGGCTCGTCGTCCTCATCGTCATCCCGACCACGATCCTCCTGACGCTCTTCGCCTCCTACCTGATGGGCTACACGATCAACCGGGTCAGCCTCTTCGCGCTGATCTTCTCCATCGGCATTCTTGTCGATGACGCCATCGTCGTGATCGAAAATATCGCGCGCCACTGGCACATGAAGGACAAGCGCAACCGCGCCCAAGCGGCAATCGAAGCCGTGGCCGAGGTCGGTAATCCGACAATCATTGCCACGCTCACGGTGGTTGCGGCGCTGCTTCCGATGTTATTCGTCTCAGGGCTTATGGGCCCCTATATGAGCCCGATACCGGCAAATGCATCGGCGGCGATGGTGTTCTCCTTCTTTGCCGCCGTGATGTTCACGCCTTGGCTGATGTTGCGCTTCGCCAGCGGCGCCAGCGGCAAGCATGCGGCGGGCGTCGGACTTCTGGGCCGGCTGTACAGCGCGGTGGCGAAACCCCTGCTTGCCACAAGGTCGAGGTCCTGGAGCTTCCTTATCGTCGTCGGGCTGCTGACATTGGTCTCGCTGACGCTGTTCGCCACCAAGAGTGTGACCGTGAAGCTGCTTCCCTTCGACAACAAGTCGGAGGTGCAGGTCATTGTCGATCTCCCGGAGGGCTCGTCCCTCGAGGCGACGGACAGAGTGCTGCACGCCGCCGCGCGCCGTCTTGCCGACCTTGAGGAACTGGTTTCAATCCAGTCCTACGCGGGGACGGCGGCGGCGTTCAACTTCAACGGTCTCGTGCGCCACTATTATCTGCGCGCCGAGCCCCACCTTGGCGACCTTCAGGTCAATCTTTTGCGGAAATTCGACCGCGCGCGCTCCAGCCACGAGATAGCCCTGGAAATACGCCGGCGGCTGAAGGATCTGACCGCGCCCGCCAAGACGAGCATCAAGGTTGTGGAGGTGCCGCCGGGTCCGCCTGTCATATCGACGCTCCTCGCCGAAATCTACGGCCCCGATCCCGAAACGCGCCGCCACTATGCGTCGGAGGTCCGCAAGATATTCGAGGCGGTGCCCTTTATCGTCGATGTCGACGACAGTTTCGGAAATCCCGCCGAGCGGCTTCGGATCTCCATAGATCAGGACAATCTGGAGTTTCACCATGTCGAGCAGAAGGATGTTTACGACACGATCCGGTCCTATCTCTCGGGCGTGCGGGTGGGCTATTCGCACCGTGGCGGCGGGCGGCACCCGGTGGAAATTGCCATTCAGCTGCCAAAGAAGGATCTTGCCGTTTCGGCCCGGACGCTCTCGACGCCGGTGCCCGCCAACGCCTTGCCGGGCAACAGGTCGATCGTCGAGTTGGGCGATGTGGTCAGTTTGAAGCGGGAAAAAGCGTCCTTTCCGATCTTCCGGCATAACGGCCATGCCGCGGAAATGGTCCTGGGCGAACTCGCCGGTTCATTCGAAGCGCCGGTCTACGGGATGCTGGCCGTTCAAGAGGCCATAAAATCCCATGCCTGGGGCGCGCTCGGCGAACCCGAAATCCGTTTCCACGGCCAGCCGGCAGATGTCTCAAAACCTGTGCTTCTCTGGGACGGCGAATGGGAGGTCACCTATGTTACCTTCCGCGACATGGGCGCGGCGTTCGCCTTGGCGATCCTCGGCATCTATTTCCTCGTCGTCGCGCAATTCGGCTCATTCACGCTGCCTCTGGTTATTCTGACGCCCGTGCCGCTGACCCTTATCGGAATCATGCTGGGGCATTGGCTGTTCGGAGCGCCGTTCACGGCGACCTCGATGATTGGGTTCATTGCCCTTGCCGGGATCATTGTGCGCAATTCCATATTGCTCGTGGACTTCATCCGTCACGCGGACCGGAAAGGCCGGTCGCTTCGAGACATTCTCATCGAGGCCGGCGCCATACGCTTCAAGCCTATTTTGCTGACTGCGGTGGCGGCCATGATCGGTGCCGCAGTTATTCTGTTCGACCCAATCTTCCAGGGGCTTGCGATATCGCTGCTGTTCGGCCTCGCCTCATCGACCCTGCTTACGGTTCTTGTCGTACCGGCAATCTATATTGCCCTGCGCGATGACGGGCGTCCCTTTGCGAAGGCCAAGGCCGCCAGGGTTTCGGCCCGCGGGAAATCTGCAAGCCCGCGCTGATCGCGACCTGCCGATCTGCACGTGTCCGCGGGACACATGCCAGGCGAGGGCGATTGATGCCGCCCTGTCCGGCCGTCGCTGCTGGTTCTAATCGCTCAGCACCAGGAGCAGCGGCTGGTGGTCCGAGCGGCAGGCCGGCCCCGCCGTGATAGCGCGCCACCAAGCGACGCCGCTCGAGCTGTTTGATATCGCGGCGCACGGTCTGCTCGCAGACGCGAAACGCCTTGGCGAGCCGATCGATGGCGACAAAACCCTGTTGGCGCAGCAGCCCCAATATCTCGGTCTGCCGGCTTTGCAGCCCCGGATTGGTCGAGCGCCTTCCCGTGCCGCCGGTCAGGCGGAAGGCATGGACAGGTGGAATGCCTTGACGTTCGGACGCTCGGTGATTTCCTTCATCAAGGTCAACAGCGGCGTCTCCATGATCGGATAATCGGTCCTGATCGGTCCGGCCCCCTTGAGTGCCGAACACTGCGTGTCGTCGTAAAAAGCCGCGAGCAGCAAGTCGTCGTCCGATGCGAACGGCCCGCGGGATTGGCGCAGCCGGTCGAGCACCGGCGCGACCAGAGCGCCGGGGCGCTCGGTGATCGGCTCCGCCCCGCGCGCGATCTTGTCGTAAAGAGCGGGTTCGATCTCTCCGGCGATTTCGCCATAGCCGCCGCGCACATAGAGCCGGACCTCGTCGGGGACGGAGTCGTAGCGCTCCTTGCCCTGATCCTTGCCCATTACGTTCAAGACCGCCTGGGTGACGATATATTGGGCAAAGGGACTGACGACGATCGGATAACCCAGATCCGCGCGCACATGGCCCGCTTCCTCCAATATTTCCTCCAGCCGCGCTTCAAGCCCCATGGTTTCAAGCTGATAGGCGAGGTTCGACACCATTCCTCCCGGGCACTGGTGGTGATAGTGGAAGTCGTCATATTCGCAAGGGGCGCCCACCGGCTTGTCTTCTTTCTCCGCGATATAGGCCAGGCGTTCCGCCACCTCCTCGACCGGCGCCAGATCGACGGGAACGTCGTAGCCGCGCCGGCGCAGATTGGCGGCGACCCGTTCGGTGGGGGAATGGGACACGCCATTGGCCAGGGTCGATGTCGCGGTATGAACGACCTCCACGCCATGCTCGACCGCCTGCAGCACCACATAGGGCGCAAGGCCGGAATTGCAGTGGGTATGGATTTGCAAGGGCATCTTGCCGATGGCCTTCTTGACCGCCGGAACAAGCGTCGCGATGCGTTCGGGCAGCAGAAGGCCGCTCGCGTCTTTCAGGAACACCGCGTCGACGCCCTGCTTCACCAGCTCTTTCGCCTTCCTCGCGTAATAGGCATCGGTATGGACAGGCGAGTGGGTGTAGACCAGGCCGCCGACTACATAGAGGCCTTGGGCTTTCGCGGCGCGGCTTGGAATTTCCAGATTGCGCTTGTCGTTCAGCGCGTCAGAGGGCGTGTGATAACGCATGCCGTTGGCGGCGAAGCGCTCCGCCGCCAGCTCGACCACATCGTCGGCGAAGAATTCGAAAGTGAACAGGCTCTGGCCGCGGGTGTGAATGATGAGCGGGGTTTCGGTAATCCAGGAACTGAGGATACGCATACGCTCCCACGGATCCTCGCGCAGATAGCGCACGCAGACATCGAATACCGCGCCGCCGACAAGATCGATTGCCTCAAATCCGGCCCGGTCGAGCCGCGGCGCGATATCCTTCATCATCGCCGTCGTCATGCGCGTCGCCCACAAACATTGATGGGCGTCGCGCAGGGTTACGTCTATCAGATTGATGCGGCGTCCCATGGCGCACTCTCCGATGATGAAACATGGCGCCGGCAGCCGGCGGGGACTGCGAATTCAAGATTGTTTGGTGCCGTTAACAGTCCACAATGCAAGAGAATTGATTTCAAAAATTAGAGAATGCATAGTGGAGACGGGCGTGGCGCCTTGTCAAGCGGTGTCGTGCCAGCGCCCTTAAACAGAACGGGAATTGGTCGTGGCCCTGACATTCAAGGAAGTCTCCGAGATATTGAAGCTGATCGATGCGTCGCAATGCGACGAGGTCATTCTGGAGCTTGAGGGAACCCGGCTTGTTGTCCGCCGCGGCGCGGGAGGAGGCGGCTCGGTGCCGGCAAATCCCGCGGCCCCGCAGCAGCCCGCGCAGCCATCGCCCCCGGCCGGTCCGAATGCGGGCGGCACGCCGGCGCGCGCCGCGGCCCAGAGCCCGGCTGAGCCCGGCCTGATCGACGTCGCGTCGCCCATGGTCGGGATCTTCTACAGGCGGCCATCGCCGGAGGAGCCGCCCTTTGTCGAAGAAGGTGCGCGCGTGAAGAAGGGCGATACGCTGTGCCTGATCGAGGTCATGAAATTGTTCACGACCGTGGAGGCGCCCGCCGATGGAATCATCGCGTCGATCGTGCAGGAAGATGGCGCGAGCGTCGAATTCAACCAGCTTCTGTTCCGCATCCGCGCCTGACGCTGCCCGTTCCTATTCAGCCGGGCCCCCGGCCAGCACCTCGCGTTGCTTTGTCACGAACAGCCAGATGGCCATCGTGGCGAACAGTCCG
>JAJFHO010000167.1 GCA_021775575.1 Hyphomicrobiales bacterium | reverse complement strand
CTGCCGTATCTCTCTGGAACCGAGCGCACGGCCAGTGCGCGAGGCAAGCGCGACCGCGCGTCGCCCGGTCAGGGCGCCCCCGCGGAGGCCCCGCCAAAGGCGGGAACAGCCGTGAGCGATAAACCAGAAAGACCCGGGGGAGCGAAGGACAACCAAAATTTTCGCCCCCCCCCATAACCCAGCCCGCAGCACAAGAGCGCCGACACCCCTTTGTCATCCCGGACAAGCCGCGGTGGTTCTTTTGTAGCCTACCGCCTGACGGCTGCTTGAGGCCCAACCGCGCTCAAGTAGGCCGAAGGCCGGTAGCGCACCCAGAGAATTCCACCCGCTGCGCGATCCGGGACCCAGGTCTTCCAGGTCCGTGTGCGTGGGAGGCTCGCGACCCATTGCGGGACGGGGGTTGCACCCCCGTCCGGCGGGGACAGGAATGACAGGTGGCCCTGAGCTGTGAACAGTGGGATGTGGGGAGGGCGGAGATAAATATGCTTCAAATATTATTCACAAAAGCTACTGTAGTCGCAGTTGAGATCGCTAAACCATTGTATCTTCATGGCAGTCAACCTTGTCGTCGCGGTTACCGATTACGATTGGTTCCAGTCGCTTAAATCACAAGGCGACTTGGCCGAGGTAAACTTTTGGGCTCCATCGGGTGCAAATTTTCGCGCACTCAGACCGGGCGAATTGTTTCTATTTAAACTCCACTCACCACGAAACTTCATCGCTGGCGGTGGCATATTCACACATAGCATGACGCTTCCCTGTTCGCTCGCATGGGAAACATTCGGGACCGCAAACGGTGCTGCATCATTCATGGAAATGCGCGCAAGGATTGCGAAGTACCGAAAGCTAAGCACTGGCGGCAAACAGGACTTCGCTGTGGGCTGCCGTATACTGACGCAACCATTTTTCAAGAATGAGTTTGAATGGCTTCCTGTGCCGGAAAGCTGGTCCAAGAACATCGTGACCTTCAAGACCTATTCGACCGACACATCGGATGGTCGACGCATGTGGGAATGGGCGGAAGGCTCAACTACACCGCAGGTTCCAGGCTTCAGCGAGCAAGGCTCACGATTTGGAGAGCCAACCCTAATACGCCCCCGCCTTGGGCAGGGGGCCTTTCGGGTTCTTGTAACCGACGCTTATGGCCAGCGATGTGCGGTTACGAGGGAGCGAACGCTCCCGGCCTTGGAAGCGGGCCATATCCGCCCCTATTCAGAAGGCGGCCAGCATATGGTCCCCAACGGGATGCTGTTGCGCCGGGACATTCATACGCTTTTCGATCTCGGTTATGTCACCGTCACGCCTGAACATCGGTTTGAAGTGAGCCAGCGCATTCGCGAAGAATTCGAGAATGGGCGCGACTACTACGCGCTGCATGGCCGGAATGTCGCGGTGCCGGAGCAGGCGGAGTTTCAACCAGATCGTTTAGCGCTTGAATGGCATAATAACGAGAAGTTTCAGGGATAGGTAGTTGAGAGGGCTGAAGTGTTTTGCGTTTCGGCACGCGAGGACGAATGCGGCCCCTTCCTACTGCGGGACGGGGTTTTCGACCCCCTCCCGAAGGTTTCGCGAAGGCAACCGGTGATGCAATCCCGTGTGGGTCTATGCCCTTCGACTCCGACGAGGTGCGAGGCGGGAGCTAGCGTAGCAAGTGGCGAAGCCGCAATTGGATGCGGCTTTCGCCGGAATGACATAGTCGGATGCCGCTAATGCCCCCCCCTCACTCGTCCTTCTGCAGCCACAACAAAAACGCCACCACGTCGCGCTTTTCCGGCTCGAACAGGCGGAAGGTCGCAAAAGGGAGAGAGGCCTTTTACCCCGATACCTTCGCATACACACCGATCCAGAAGCGTGCGCTTTTGCGGTTCAGGTCGCGTTCGGCCAGTAGGGCGCGGAACAGCGCTTCTTCGCCGGCGAGCTCCGCATAGGCCTGCCGTAAAACGGTGACCGCCTCCTCGGGGTTCATCTTCTCGTGCCAGGCGCGTCTGTCTCTAAAGTCGAGCATGGTGGCGGTTCGGAGTCTCGCAGCAGCGTCTAAATCAAGCATCAATTCGTTATTCTTGACTATTTTAGTTAATAGTCAAGAGGAGATAATTGCCCCTTAATGGGAGGTGGGGCAGTGGCTTGGGGATGCCACTCCTGCCCTCTCAATGCCGCGCCGCCCGCGCCTTGCTCAACTGGACGCAAGCCGACCTCGCCGCCAAAGCAGGCGTGGCGGTCAACACGGTCAAATTTTTCGAGATGGGAGAGCGTACGCCGCAGGAGGCGAACCGGAAAAAAATGCGGGATGTGCTCGAAACGGCGGGGGTCGAATTCATCGAGCGCGGCAAAGGCGGCCCCGGCGCGAGGTTGCGCCGGTAAGGGCGGAAAGCCCCCCAAAAAAAAGAGCGGCCCGCTGCATCGGACCGCCCTTTGTTACACAATACTGCTCAACTCTACGCAACACTTCTCAACGCGCACTAACTCAGAACGGCAACACGATATCCAGGAATTGCTGGCCGTAGCGGGGCTGCTGGACGTCGGAAATCTGGCCCTTGCCGCCATAGGCGACGCGCGCCTCGGCGATCTTGGCGATGGGGATGGTGTTGGTCGCGGTGATGTCTTCCGGGCGCACCACGCCGGCGACGACGAGCTCGCGCATCTCGAAATTGATGCGCATTTCCTGGCGGCCCTCGATCACCATGTTGCCGTTCGGCAGGATCTGGGTGACGACCGCGGCGATGCGCGTCGTCACCTCTTCCTCGCGGTCGATGGTGCCTTCGCCGTCGGAGTTGGAATCGCTGGTTGCGCGCACGAAGTCGGCCAGGTTCACGTCGCTCAGCTTGACGCCTTCAGGCAGCAGCTTTTCCAGCGTCTTGGAGAGCTCCCAGCCGCCGAGCTTGGGGATGCCGGCGGTTTCGGAATTGTCGCGCTTGCGGTTGGTCGCATTGCCGATTTCCGCCTTGTCGTCGATCTCGATGACGACGGTGAGAATATCGCCGACGCGGCGCGCGCGCTGGTCCTCGAAAAAGGCGCGCGCCCCGTTGCGCCACAGCGAATTGGGGTTGAAGCGCGCCGGCTCGGGCGCCGGCATCGGCATCGAAACGGGGCGGTAGCCCGGCGCCGTCACCGGGTTTTCGATTGCCGTGAGCTTGGGGGTCTCGCCGATGCTCTGCAGCCGCTCATAGGCGCTGCAGCCGCTGAGTGTCGCCGACGCGAGCAGGGCCGCGAGGATACGCTTGAACCACATGTGTCAACTCTTCCTTTTACCTATCGTGCGGGTTGCGGGCCGATCAATTCGGCGCGCCGGTTTTGTGTTGGCAGCGAGGCCGTGAGCTGAGGCGCGGCCGGACTGGCGGGCGCGCCGACCACGACGACGCCGGGGCCGCGAACGGTGGCCTGGACGGTGCGGTTGGAGCGGGTGTTGAGCACCGCGACGGCTTCGCCCTGCGACGCATCGGCCTGGGCGCGGCCCTGGGACTTCAGCGCCAGGCCCGGGATTTCGTAGATGATGGTGACAAGCGTATTGCGCCGCACCAGTTTCGGGCGTTCGACCTGGCTGTGCCGGACCGGCTGATCGGCCCGCAGCTGGCGTTTCGCGGCCATGCCGGCGAGGTCGTGCCTCTCGGTGATCATGCCGGCGCGCATCTGCGAGGCGGGCAGCCGCGTGATTTTGACATCGCCATCGCCGATCGTCGCGCCGCGCTCGATGGGCCGCGCCGGGACGGCCACTTGCATGGTTTCGACGACGCGGCCGCGGAAGGCGCGGTCGCGGGCGGCGAGGCGGCCGCGCGATCCGGCGCCCTCGAAGCCGATGACGGCGTCGAAAACGCCGTTGACGCGCTGCAGATGCAGGCGTTTTACGTTGAGCGCGCCGGTGACGCGGGAATCCACATGAAAGGCCCGCGCGCGGCGCTCGAAGGTCACGGTCAGATCGCCGGCGCTGGCGATATCGATCTCGCGCGCCGCATGGGCCGCGATCGCGCTTCTGATTTCGTCAAGGGTGACGCGACGGCTCGGGCGTTCAACGCTCACCTGTTCGATGCCGCCCGGATTGGGCCACAGCAGGCCGTGCTTGAGGGCGGCGGCCGCGATCCGCTTGGCCGCGACAACGCCTTCGGTGCCAAGGTCGGGCGAGCGGAAAACCGGCGCATGGGCCGCCGGCCCGGCATTTTCGAAAATGTCGCCGAGGGTCACAAGGTCGGCGTGAACGCTGATGCGTTCGCGCAGCACCGGCTGGCCCTGGGCCGCTGCCGGCGGTGAAGCCGCGACCATCCACGCAAGCCCGACCGCCAGGAACGCGGTGGCCCGCAGGATCGTGCGCAAGAGCAATGAGAGCATCGGTTTCATCCCTCCCTACCTCAGGATGTTCGTTGTGGCCGACATCATTTCGTCGGAAGCGCTGATGACCCGCGCATTCATCTCGTAGGCGCGCTGCGCCGCGATCAGGTCCGACAATTCGGAGACCGCGTTGACATTGGCGGATTCGAGGAATTTCTGCAGGAGGTCGCCAAAACCGGTCTGGCCGGGATTGCCTTGCGACGGGCTGCCGCTGGCCGGCGTTTCCAGAAACAGATTGTCGCCGATCGCCTCAAGCCCGCCCTTGTTCACGAAGCGGGTGAGCTGAAGCTGTCCCGCCTGCTGAGGCGCGGTGTTGCCATCGACCAGCACCTCGACGGTGCCTTCCTTGTTGATGGTGATGCTGCGGGCATTGTTGGGAATGGTGATCCCGGGCTGAACCTCGTAACCGTCGAGCGTGACCAGCCGGCCATCGGCATCCAGTTCGAAGGATCCATCGCGGGTATAGGCGGTCTCGCCGTTGGGAAGCGAGATTTCAAAGAAACCTTCGCCGCGGATGGCGAGATCAAGCTCCTTCTCGGTATTGGTCAGGCTGCCCTGGCTCATCACCCGCGAGGTTGCGCCTGTCTTGACGCCGAAGCCGATCTGGATCCCGGTCGGCACCGTTGTGCCGGAGTCGGACGACGTCGCGCCGACGCGGCGCAGATCCTGATACAGCAGGTCCTGGAATTCAGCGCGCACGCGCTTGAAACCCGTCGTCCGCATATTGGCGATATTGTTCGAAATGACTTCGACATTGAGTTCCTGGGCCATCATCCCGGTGGCCGCTATCTGCAGGGAATTCATTGTGTCGATTCCTTCATGTTTTTGTCTCGCCGGTTTTTGGGCCGGCAGGAATTAGGCCTAGCTTCCGTTTGCGCCGCCCAGCCGCTCGATCGCGTCCTGGCGTAATTGCTGGGTGCGCTCCAGGATCTGGGAGATTGATGTGTAGGCACGTACCGTTTCGATCATGCGCGTGAGCTCGACGACGGGTTGAACGTTGGAATTCTCGATAATTCCCTGAGCCACGGTTGCGTCCTCCGCCGCCTGCGGGGCGGTGTCGGTGGAAAACATCAATGCGCCTTCCTTTTTCAGGACATCGTTGTCTGCAAAATGCACCAGGCGGAGCTTGCCGCGCTGACCCAGATTCGTGGAGATTGTCCCGTCGCTGGCGATCTCGATCCCGGTTTCGCCCTGTGCGAAGGTGATCGGGCCGCCTTCGCCAAGGACGGGGTCGCCCGATGCCATGGTCAGTTGGCCGTCCGCGTTGATCTTGAATTCGCCGTTGCGCGTGTAACGGTCGCCCTTCGGCGTCTGCACCACGAACCAGGCATCGCCGGAAATGGCGACATCGAGGTCGTTGCCGGTCTGGACAAAGCCGCCCTGTTCGAAATTGCGATACATTGAGGGGTCGAGCACGAAGGACAGCCGTGCGTCCTGAGGCGTCGCGTCGCTCATCCGCGCGACCGGCATCAGATGTTCCTCAAACAAGAGCTCGTCGCGTTTGTAGCCGGCGGTGTTGACGTTCGCCATATTATTGGCAATGACGCCCATCTTGTGCTGTAGGGTCATCTGGCGCGATAGGCCGATTAGGAGTGCGTTTTCCATCGTCCGTTCCGGATTTGCTCAACAATTGCAATGCCGCAACTCGATACCGGTGGGCCAAAACTCGCCTCGGCGGCTTGCCATAACCATTGCAGGTGGCGTGCCACTATGATTTTTCAGCAAAAACAATGAGTTGATGTTTTACTGGCCGTGCGAGAACTGTTCAGTCGGCAAAAATAACCCGGCAAAAAATGCCGGAATGGTGCAAATGGCAACCATTCGTTAACCCTACCGCTCCTTAAATGAAATTTACATCCAGCCGCCTGTTTTTCGCGCGCGACGGATACTGCGTTAACGCGCCCCCAACCGACGGAGCAACCGGGCATGGCAGACGAGCCGAACGAAGAGGCAGAGGCCGACGAAGTCAACGAAGGTGAAGAGCCGGAAGCTGAATCCGAAGAGGGTGCCGTTGTCGAGAAGCGCTTTAAGTTAAACCGGAAATTGCTTCTGATGGTGGTGCCCCCCGTGCTTCTGCTGTTGGGCGGCGGGGGGTTTTTTGGCGCGACCTCCCTCGGGCTGATCGGTACCGAGGGCGAGAAGGGCACCGCTGCGGCGACCGCCAAGCTCTACTATGATCTTCCCGAGATGGTGGTCAATCTGAGCTCTCGTGAAAAGCGCGTTCAATATCTCAAGCTCAAGGTATCGCTGGAGACGTCCGATCAGGCTGCGTTTGACGCCCTGACGCCGGTCATGCCGCGCGTCCTCGATACCTTCCAGTTATATCTCCGCGAACTTCGCAGCACCGACCTTGACGGATCAGCCGGGATCTTCCGCCTCAAGGAAGAATTACTGCGCAGGATCAATCTCGAGATCCATCCCAACCAGGTAAATCGGGTTCTTTTCAAGGAAATCATCGTCCAATAGACGGAGTGGCAAAATGGCTTTTGACGACGACATGGACCAGGACGCACTAGCCGACGAATGGGGCGCCGCGCTGGACGGCGAGGACGGCGAGGACGACGAGGACAGAGAGGAATTCGACGAAGACGTCGCCGCCCAATGGGCGGCGATGATCGACGATGGCTCGACCACGGAAGGGGAGGCGGGCGGCGGCGAACGCGTTCTCGATCAGGACGAGATCGACAGTCTTCTCGGATTCGATTTCGATGAACAGGCCCTCACCGATACCAGCGGCATCCGCGCCATCATCAATTCGGGGATGGTGTCGTATGAACGTCTGCCGATGCTGGAGATCATTTTCGATCGCCTGGTCCGCCTGTTGACAACGTCATTACGGAATTTCACGTCCGACAATGTCGAGGTCAGTCTCGACCATATCTCGACCACGCGGTTCGGTGACTATCTCAATTCGATTCCGCTGCCGGCGATGATCTCGGTCTTCAAGGCCGTCGAATGGGATAACTATGCTTTGCTTACGGTTGGCTCCACACTGATATACTCGATCGTGGACGTCTTGCTTGGCGGACGCGGAACTCCGGCAATCCGTATCGAAGGCCGCCCCTATACGACCATCGAAACGAATTTGATGAAGCAGCTGATCGAGGTGATCCTCGAAGATGCCGAGGCGGCGTTCGAGCCGCTGTCGCCCGTCAAGTTCGAAGTCGAGCGGTTGGAGACAAATCCGCGTTTCGCCGCGATTACGCGCCAGGCGAACGCCGCAATCCTGATCAAGCTGCGAATCGATATGGAAGATCGCGGCGGCCGCGTCGAAGTGCTGATTCCTTACGCGACGCTGGAGCCGATCCGGGAGCTGCTGCTGCAAGGCTTCATGGGGGAGAAATTCGGCCGCGATACGATCTGGGAGAGCCATCTGGCAACCGAAATCCATCGGACGTCGGTTCCGATTGAGGCCGTGCTCGATCAAATGACGCTTCCCTTGCGGAATATCATGAACCTCAAGGTCGGTGAAACAATTGTTCTCAACAGTGGGCCGGATGACCCGGTTCAGCTGCGCTGCAGCGGCATACCGCTTACCACAGGTTCGATCGGACGTGTCGGCGAGAATGTGGCGATACGGGTCGCGCAGGGCTTCAAAAAGAGCAAGCCGAAAGTTGCAACAAGCACGAACGACAATCAGGAAATTGCGGAGGCCGTATAATAATGAATGGATCATCGCTGGGGTTTGTCGTTGAGGCGCTCGTTGCGGCATTGCTCGTCGTTACAATCGGTTATTGTGTGATTGTGAATCGAAAGCTTGAACAATTGAGGTCGGATAAATCGGATCTGCGGGCGGTTGTTCGCGACCTGTATGCGGCGACCGGTCATGCCGAACAGGCGCTCGCAAATCTGCGCCAAACGTCCGGTTCGATCGAGGAAACGCTCGGCGACCAGACCGACAGGGCCGAAAAGGCGCAATCCCTCCTGGCCGCGGGCATCGAACGCGGTGAAGGCTTGCTGTCGAAACTCGACGTCATCACGCAGGGACGCTCGGCGCTTGCGCCATTGCACCAGATGGCGGCCGAACGTAGCAGCAAGCCATTGGCCGGCCGCGCCGCGGCACACGAACTGGCGCCGGATCTGCGTCATAGCAAAATGGGGCTTGGGCTGCTGAATGCGCAGCGCGGGAAGTCCTATTCGCAGGATGACGCTGCGAAGGATGCCGCGTGATGGGTCAGGTGCGCCTGCTGCCGTTGCTCGCGATTGCCGCAATCTGCCTGTTTGGCCTGAAAATCAGCGGTCTGCTGTTCAGCAATGGCTACATGTTCACCGGTTCGGCGCCGGCGAGCGCGCAGGATTCCAAGCCGAAGACAGAGGAGCCGGCCAAGCCGGAAAAGGCAGCCGATGTTCCTGAAAAGCCGGCTAAGGAGCCGGCCAAAAAGGCGGTCGAGAAGGCGAGTAAACCCGAGGCCGATCAGTCAAATACCGATACTGCCGAAGCTGTCGGACCCGGGGCGGCGCCGGCGGGTGCAACGACGGCCGTTCTGACAAGCCTGTCGGAGCGGCGCAAGGAGCTCGACAAACAGGCGCGCGACCTTGCAATGCGGGAGAATCTGCTCAAAGCCGTCGAGCAGCGCGTCGAGACCAGAATCACGGAGCTCAAGGCAATCGAGCAGCGTATCGAAACCGAGCTCAAGAAGCGTGACGACGCGCGCGACGAAGAATATGCCAAGCTGGTTACGCTCTACTCCAAAATGAAACCGAAAGACGCGGCGCGCATTTTCAACCGCCTCGATATCGCTGTCCTGACCGATCTCGTGCGCCGGATGAAACCGCGGACCATTTCGCCGATTTTCGCGGCAATGGAGCCCGCGGTTGCCGAGCGGGTGACCATGGAGCTGGCGATCAGGGATGAACAGCAGGCTCCCAGAACGGACGCATTGCCGAAAATCGCAAGCGAAACGCCCGGTTGACCGGTTTTTTTGTCAGGACGCCGCGGCTGTTTTTAAGCCGGCGTTAACCCGTCTTTACATAGTCTTGACGACAGGTCCCGCGAACGGTTTTTTCCGCAGTATTCTCAGCCGTTTGCAATATGATGGGTGCGGTTTTGCAGCAGCTCTTCAACGGCATAGGCCATTTTCTTTCGCATCGCGTGAGAACCCGGTATGGCAAGCTCAGTCGCGCGCTTGAGAGCGGCGTAGCGCGTATCGCCTTATTTGCCTTCGCCATCGGCCTGGCGCTTGTCCTGCATACCGGCAATGCGGCAGCGGACAGCAATGCGCGTGTGGAGGCGCGCGAGGAAAGCGGTTACGGCCGGATCATTCTCGATTTCGATAGCCTTCCGCCCTATCGCCACGAACTCGATTCCGGAGTTCTGGTTCTGTGGTTTGAAGATTCCGTGAAGGCCGATCTGCGGGAAGTCCCGCAGGACTTGCCGAATTATGTCGGGCTCGCCCGCCGCGACCCGGACGGACGTGCGTTGCGGATCGCACTCAACAGGACTTTCCGGATCAATCTGATGGAAGCTGGCGACCAGCTCTACGTGGACATTCTTCCGCCGGAATGGAAAGGGGCTCCGCCACCGCTGCCGCCACATGTGATCAAGATGTTGTCGCGCAAAGCGACCGAAAGGGAACGCAAGGCCAAGGAAGAGGAACGCCAGCGCGAGGCCACCAAATTTCCGTACAAGCTGGATATCCGTCTGGCCCGCAACCCCACATTCAGCAGGATCGTTTTCGACTGGAACAAATTCGTGACGGTGAATCTGAGCCGGCAGGGTTCGAATGCGCACATCGAGTTCGGCGCCCAGGCCGATGCCCATCTCGCGGCCCTCAAGACCGACCCGCCAAAATATCTGAAAGGCGTGGAGCTGAAAAAGACCGGCCACAAAATGGAAGTGGTGCTAAGCGTGGACGACGATGTCGATGTCCGCGGCTTCCGGGAGGGCTTCACCTATGTTGTCGACCTGACCGGACCCGATGTGTCACCCGGCGTGTCAGCCGACAAGACCGCCGAGATGCTCGGGCTTCGGCCGTCTTCGCAAGACAGTACCGTGCCTGAAACGGCGAAGGACGTGACGGTGATGTCAGCCGAAACGGCAGCTGACGACGCGGCAACCGCCGCGGAGAAGCCGGACCAGCAGGTTGATATTCAGACCGAGGACCTCAGTTCCGACGATATCGTTGCGGCGGAGCGGGGCGACACCGTTGAAGCGCCGGACGCGCCGGCGGAACAGACCCCGGCTGTACAGACTGTCGAAGCGGCGCCGTTGCCCGATCGCCGGCCGGCGCGCGATACCGGCGTTCAGCCGGCGCCGAGCGTTGCGGCGGCTCCACCAGCGGCCCAACAAACAGCGCCCGCTCCGGCGGCCGAGCCGGCGGTATTGCCGCCACCGGCGGCCGCTATCGCTCAGCCCGTCGCCGAAGCGCGCAATCCCGAGCAAACAGCCGTCCCTGCCGCAGCGCCGTCATCCGAGCCGGTCCCGGAGACGGGCGCCACCGCCGTTCAAGTTGAAAGCGCTGGACCCAATCTGAGGCTGACATTCCCGTTTGCGAGCCCGGTTTCGGCGGCTGTATTCCGGCGGGCGCGCACGATTTGGCTGGTTTTCGACTCGACGCAGCCGCTTGATCTCAAGGCATTGAAGGCTGCCCAGGGCGACAAGCTGACGGGCGTCCGGCATATACGCTCCGGTTCGATGCAATATCTCCGGCTGCAGCTTTCCCGGGCCTGGCTGACATATGTTTCCAGCCATGATTCCGCATGGATCGTCGATATTGGCGATCTGGTGAGCGGTCACTCGGAAGCCGTGAAACTGCAGCGCAAATTGCGGGACGACAAGCGCTCCGTGATTGGAATAAGTCTCAAAAATCCGGGCCGTGTCCACTGGCTGGCCGATCCCGAGATCGGCGACCGGCTTGCGGTGGTCACCGCCTTCGCCCCGCAACGCAGCGTCGCCAAGCCCCAGGATTTCGTGGAATTCACGGCGATCGCCACCGCGCATGGGCTTGCCTTCCAGATAAATTCCGATGATGTCGCCGTCCGGCTCAAGCTCGACGAGGTGATAATTACACGGCGCAGCGGGCTTACATTGTCGGCCGGGGATGTCCATCAATATGTTCCGGGCCGAAAGCCCTTGGCGCGAAAAGGGCGCATGGGCTTTCTCGAAGTCCAAGTCTGGGAGGTAAAGGACCCGTCCAAGCTCTCGCAGAGAATCCATAGCTTTCAACGGGCGATCGCGCTTGCCGAAGACGATCAGCGCAATGACCGGCGTTTCGATCTGGCGCAGCTCTATTTCGCCAATGGCTTCACAAGGGAAGCGCTGGGGGTGCTGAAACGCATGGCCGGAATCGATCCGGCCCTTGTCAACGACCCATCCTTCAATGCGCTGCGTGGCGGCGTACTGACGCTCCTGAGCCGCAATAAGGAAGCGCGCAAGGATTTCGAGGTTCATGCGCTCGCCAACGATCAGGACGCCGCGTTATGGCTCGGGCTTCTTGACGCGGCCGAGGAGAATTGGGAATCGGCACTGCAGAATTTCGAGGAAGGTGCCGATGCGATCGGCTCCTACCGGAGTGATCTGCAGGTCAGATTCCGGCTCGCCGCGGCGCGTTCCGCGCTGGAGCTGAAGAAGTTGAGCCGGGCGGCCGATGAACTCGACGCCCTGCCGGAGCCGATCGCCGACAAGGCGCTGAAAGCCGGCAGCCTGCTGTTGCGCGGATGGTATCTTCAAAGCATCGGCCGCGCCGACGAGGCCCTGGAAGCCTATAACGCGGTACTGAAGGGAGACCAGCGTCCAGTCATTGCGGAGGCCGAACTGCGCATGATCGGCCTGCTTCTCGCCGAGGGAAAGATCAAGCCGGCAGAGGCCCTGGCCGGTCTGGAGCGGCTGCTGATCATATGGCGAGGCGACAGTGTCGAACTCGGAGCAATGCGTCTTCTCGCCAATCTGTATATTCAGGAATCACGGTATCGCGACGCCTTCAAGCTCATGAAAAACGGTTTGCAGGCCTTCCCGAATTCCAGCGTCGCGGCTCTCATCCAGGACGACATGAAGCTGGTTTTCCGCAATCTCTACCTGAATGGCGGCAAGGAAAAACTGGCGCCCATCGATTCGCTGGCTCTCTACTACGACTTCCGCGAACTGATGCCGGTTGGCCGTCAGGGCGATGAGATGATCCGGCGTCTCGCCGACGACCTTATCGAATTCGACCTTCTCGACCAGGCCGCCGAATTGCTGAACCATCAGGTGTTGCATCGTTTGAACGGTGCCGCCCGGTCGCAGGTGGCGACGCGGCTGGCGATGGTGCATCTGATGAACCACAAGCCGGATTTGGCGCTCAGGGCCATCCGCCAGACCCGGCAGGCGGGGCTGGCGGGCGAGCTGAGGCGCAGCCGCAGTCTGCTCGAGGCGCGCGCACTCGGCGAGCTGGGGCGGGCGGAAGCCGCCATCGAGATTCTCAACACCCTGGAAGGCGAGGATGTCGAGAGGCTTAAAACCGACGCCTTGTGGAGCGCGCAGAAATGGCTGAAGGCAGGACAGGGGCTTGAGAAAATGCTCGGCGGGCGGTGGCAGGAGGGGGCTGCGCTCAGCGATGCGGAACGTTTTGATGTGTTGCGTTCAGCGATTGCCTACGCCCTGGCGGGGGATCAGTTCAGTCTCGATAGGGTGCGCAAGAAATTCTACGAGAAAATGGTGAAAACGAGAGATGCGGAATCCTTCGTTATCGTCACAAAGCCGGTCAAATCGCAAGGCGTCTCGTTTCGTGAACTCGCCAGGGACGTCGCGGCGATCGATACGCTCGACGCTTTCATGAAAGCATTCCGGGCGCGCTATGACGGCAAGTCGAAACCGGCCAAGACAAGTGCCAATCCGGACCGCCAGGGCGCGGGTTAGGCGGAGCCGCCTGCAAACCTATTTGCTCCGCTGTGCTGAGGGTTTTCGCGTCGCTGGTTTGCGCGGCGGCTTGCCCGCAATAGCAGCTTCCAGCCTGTCGATATCCTTCAGGTGAATATCGCGTTGCGGGAATGGAATCTCGACTCCCTCCTTGCGGAACTCTTCCATGATCGCGTAGCGAAGCTCACTCCGTGTGTCGATCAGATCGCTGACATCGGCTACAAACGCCCTCAGCTGAAACATCAGCGCGCTATCGCCAAAGTCTTGAAAAAGAACACGAGTTTTCTCTTGATCGGTTGTTGCGGGATGCTGATTGGCGACACGCAACAGGATTTCCCGCACCGTTTCGGGATCCGTGGCGTAGGAGACGCCTATATCAATGATAAGCCGCGCCCGGCGATGCTGGAACGTCCAGTTCTTGACGGCTTGGGTGATCAGCTCCGAGTTGGGAATAATGACGAAGTTGCGGTCGAAGGTTTCTATTTCCGTCGCGCGGACGGAAATGCGCCGGACATGACCTTCCTCCGTCCCGACAATGATCCAGTCGCCGACGCTGATCCGCTGCTCGGCGAGCAGGATCAGCCCGGACACGAAATTGTTGACGATGCTCTGCAGGCCGAAACCGATGCCGACCGACAGGGCGCCGGCGACGATTGCGACATTGGAGAAATCGAGACCGGCATAGGAAACTGCGACAAGGCCGGCGATGGCGACGCCGAGATAGCCGACACCGGTGCGGATCGCGCTGCGCGGACCGGTTTCGAACTGCGCCCGCTGCAGCACCTTGTTGTCCAGCCATTGCTGAACGAAACGGGTGATGAACAGGCCGAGGACAAAAAACAGAATGGCGACGAATATGGTGCCGAGCGAAATGCGCCAGTCGCCGACCGAAAATCCGAATATCGCCTTGGACATCCAGCCGCGCACATCCTCCCAGTCGAAACCCCACTGCAGGGCGATGAGGGGTGCGAGGAGGAGAATAAGCAGCGCATGCAGCAAGATCGATACGATGATGCCGATCTGTGCGTGGCGTCGCGGCTGGATATTAAAGGCTCCCGCCAGCCAGCGCCCCGCCCGGCGCTGAGGATCATAAAGGCTCGCCGACAGTTCCTCGATAGCGGCATGGAGCAGGTAGAGCAGGATCAGAATTGATCCAACGACAACGATCTGCGTCGTCATGAAGCGCGCCAAGGCGATGAAGCCAAGGCACGCCGCGATAAGTATGGCGATCACCAGAACCGATAGGATCATTCTCAGAAGCCGCAAACTTCCCGATTCTCGCGGCCTGGCGTCATCGCCTTGCGGAATGAGCCTGATGCGCAGCATCGCGCCCAGTAGAACCGCCACGGCAACGGTGGTGACGAAACTCTGCATCATCGTCAGCTGGATCGGCGCATAAAGCAGATCGGCGAGCGATGTCAGCAGTAGATCGGCACCGATAATCCCGGCCACGCCACCCGCCAGCCAGCGCAACCGCTTCGCGTCCCGGTCGGAAATGGGCAGGACCCGCCATTGCGGCTGATTGGGGGCGAGAACGGTCTGGATCAGGGCAAGGAGCGCGGCGACGATGCAAAAGGCGGTAAGGGCCGCGATCATCAGCGATGCCATCTTGCCGTGCAACATGTCGAATGACCAGAGCCCGAAGACTAGGGCGGAAGCGGAGGCGATTGGCGGCAACGCGCGCAGCAGTGTCACGCCCGTCGCTGTTATGGTGCGAATGAAATAGGGCGGTGGATCGCCATTCTGGTGCGCCCGGCAGCGGGCGATGAGAATAGTTGCCATCGCGCTCAAAACGGCCCACAGGGCCGTTGCCAAACCCATTAGCACAAGCAGAATATAGGGCTGCTGAATATCGGCCCACCAGTTGCCGATCAGGAATCGCAGGGCTTGCCATTGGATTGC
This sequence comes from Hyphomicrobiales bacterium, assembly GCA_021775575.1. GTDB lineage: Bacteria > Pseudomonadota > Alphaproteobacteria > Rhizobiales > Methyloligellaceae > JAJFHO01. The sequence goes on along the minus strand of JAJFHO010000167.1, from coordinate 22,632 downwards.
GGCATGCTTCGACACACGTTGCCAGAACACTGGTTTCAGCGGACTGCGCACGCGGTTGAGCAACTCTTGCGAGAACAGGGAACGCCGGCGCTGCTGTACCGCGCCCGAGATCTGGTCCGCCCGTGTCTGCAGCACTTCGGCCGTCCTGATGGCGCCGTCCAGTTCGGCCGCCTTGGCGGTGATGTCCTGACGGACCTTGGCGGCGGCCTCCGATTCCGGTGCTTCCTCCGCCTTGGGCGCCGGGCCCAGCTTGTCCAGTTGCGATGTGACGTCTTTGAGCTGCTTGCGAACTTCGTTCGCGTAGGAGAGGGCTTTCTTGCCTATGCCCTCGACCTGCTCGCGCTGCTTGATGAGGGCGCCGTCGTCGCGTCCGGTGTGGCGCAGCACTTCCTCGATACGCTCCAGGTCGGTTTGCCAGCCCGACAGCGGTTGCGGCAGCGCTTCGCTCTTGTCCTGCGCCAGCGCCGGAGCGGCCGCGACCAACAACGCAAGGAGAGCGCCGAGGATGAAGGTTTTCACTTTTGCCATCATGATTTTCGCGCTGACGAAAAAGTCAGCGCCGTCCATGTCAAATGGAAGTTTGCACTAACGATAGCCGATAGGGATGTCTGTGGGCAGACCCCGTCGAAGTCTTGCCCCTCACTCGCATAAGCGGTGCTGGTAAGCACTGAAAAGTGGCGCTGGTAGGGCGTTCAGAGCCCGTAGCTCTGCACGAGGCTGCCCGCGACAAGGTGCCAGCCATCGACAAGCACGAAGAATATCAGCTTGAAGGGAAGCGAGATGATTACCGGCGGCAGCATCATCATACCCATCGACATCAGAACTGAAGCGACGACCATGTCGATAACGATGAAGGGGACGAACAGCAGAAACCCGATCTCGAAGGCGCGTTTGAGTTCCGAGATCATAAATGCCGGGATCAGCACGCGAAGGCTCACATCCTCCGGCTTCTCCGGGGCTTTGCTGCCCGACATGTCGAGAAACAGGCCGAGATCCTTCTCGCGCACATGGCTCAACATGAAGCCTTGAAATGGACCGGTGGCGCGCTCGAACGCCTGGTTGACCTCAATCTCTTCATTCATCAGCGGCTGGATTCCGGCTTCATAGGCTTTCTGAAAAACCGGCGCCATGACGAAGGCGGTGAGGAACAGGGCGAGGCTGATGACCACCGTGTTGGGCGGCGATTGCTGGACGCCGATGGCGGTGCGAAGCAGGGAAAGAACCACGACAATCCGCGTGAATGACGTGACCATGATGAGGATTGACGGCGCCAGGGAGAGTACCGTGACCAGGGCGATGAGTTGAATGGCGCGTTCGGTGACGCCGGCCCCTTCGCCGAAGCCTATGGTCACATTCTGCGCACCGGCGGGCGCGGTCATCGCGATCAGCAATATACCGGCCAGCAAAGCGGAACCGGTAACGAGGCGACGGCAATGGCCGGTAATGGCAAACCGGGAACTAGTCCTGTTCATTATGACCTGGCGATGGATGATGCTCGTCGTGTGCAATGATAACGCGGTCATCATTTCGCTCGGGTCGGAGGGTCGGTTCCACGGTGCGCGGAGAGTGTATGCCGGTTTCGACAACGACATCGACGGGACCGCCGGTCATGATCAGATGCTCGACATCGTCGCGCCTGATCAGAACGAGTTTGCGCCGGCCGTCGACATTCGAAGCCTCGACGATTCCGAGGCGCCGTTCGCGGCCGCGCAGAAAACTGCCCGTCTTGTTGTTGCCTCTTGCCATCATGCCCTTCAGCAGCCATGCGCCCACGCCAATCAGCGCAATCACAAAAACAAAGGCCGCTACATAGGTCGCGATACTGGTCAGGTCGGTTGGCATAGGCACTCACACTTTCCGCCGCATCCGGCCTTTGCCACACGCGGCGTTTGGTTAACGTCGGTAGGCAAAAATTGCCGTCATCAGCCCTAACAAACAGTTAATTTTCCCGCTTCCGTCAGCTGATTTTCAGCCGACCCTGCGCATCTGTCTAGGGGTATAGCTTGTTCTTAACCGCTTTTTAACCCTGTGGGCGGCAAAGTCTGCCTAGTAGACGATATGCCGGATTAACCCTCTTCGGGGGGTGTCCCGCCAAATGCGCAGCAGGAGAAAAGCCGGTGGCCTTTAACGATCTGACCCTGGTCGGGTTCCTGAAATCCAAGATGCAATGGCATCAGGGCCGTCAGCAGGTGCTGGCGCAGAATGTCGCGAACGCGGATACGCCGGGCTACAAGGCGGTCGATCTGAAACCGATGCAGTTTCAGGACCATCTGCGCGCGCCGTCGGTCGCCGCGGTGTCCGCGGCACGGACCCACCGGACGCATTTCGCCGGCGCGGTTTCGCTGTCGACGACAGGGCTCGACACCAACAGCAACAATGGCTGGGAGATCACGCCGGGGGGGAACGCGGTGGTGCTGGAAGAGCAAATGATCAAGGTCTCGGGGAACCAGTTCGATTTCCAGCTCGCGTCGACACTCTACTCGCGCTCGCTCGGTCTCATGAGGACCGCGCTGGGCCGCAGCTAGGGATGGTTTCGGTGCGCCCTGGCGGGCAAGATATGAATGAGAGGCCGTAATGGACTTGATGCTGTCGATGAAACACGCCGTTGCCGGCCTCAAGGCGCAGAGCGGGCGTATTCGGGTGATCTCGGAGAATCTGGCGAATGCCGAATCGACGGCGCAAGACGCCAGCGGCGATCCATACCGGAGAAAAATACCGACCTTCCAGCAGGTCTTCGACCGTGAAATCGGCGCCAGCATTATCGAACCGGGCCGTATCAAGCTGGACAAGAGCGAATTCAAGCTGCGCTTCGAGCCCGGCCATCCGGCGGCGAACGCCGACGGCTATGTGAAAACCCCGAACGTCAATCCGCTGATTGAGTCAATGGACCTGCGCGAGGCGCAACGCAGCTACGAAGCCAATCTGAACGTCATTTCCGCAACCCGGCGGATGCTGGCCAGAACATTGGATATTCTGCGCGTCTAGCCGGCGAGCGGAACGAATCAGGAGGAGTAGCCGACGCCCATGAATCCGACAGCAGCAGCAAGCGCTTACACCAATATTGCCAACCTGACCGGCAAGACGCCGGGAGCCACGCCGACACAGAATATTCCCGGCGATGCCGGAACATTCAAGGATCTGGTGATGGAAGCGGTGGGCAACGTCACCGAAACCGGCCGGGCGGCGGAAGCGCAGGCCGTCAATCTGGCAAGCGGCAAGACCGATGTCGTCGACCTGGTTACCGCGGTGGCGGAAACGGAACTCGCGTTGGAGACCGTGGTCACGATCCGTGACCGGATGATTTCCGCCTATCAAGACATACTGAATATGCCGATATGACAATGGCTTAATGAACAAAAGAAGTCCTGAGAACTGAAGTTGGGGGGAAGGAAATGACCGGAGCTGAAATTCTCGATGTCGCGAGAGACGGTATTTGGACGCTGCTGAAGGTGGCGGGGCCGCTGATGCTCGTCGGTCTCGTTGTCGGCGTCATTATCGCGCTGTTTCAGGCACTGACGCAGATCCAGGAGATGACGCTGGTTTTTATCCCGAAGATCATCGCGATCTTCCTGACCATGCTTGTCGCCTTGCCGTTCATGGGCGCCGCGCTCGGAGGTTATATGACGCGTGTTGCCGCGCATATCGCCGGCGGCTGACGACGGCGCCGGGTGATGAATTTCACGCTGGATTTTCTGCCGCAGACCGCTTTCGCTTTCATGCTTATCTTCGCCCGCACGGGCGCGATGGCCATGGCCCTGCCGGGCATCGGCGACCGTATGATCCCGCCGCGAATCCGGCTGGTGTTCGCGCTGGCGCTGTCATTGATCCTTTTCCCGCTTGTGAACACGGCCTTTCCGGCTCTGCCGACAACGCTGAACGCGATGATCGGCGCGCTCGCCGCGGAGACGCTGATAGGGATATCGATAGGCTTCGCAGTGCGGCTCATCGTGACCGCGATCATGTTCGCGGGCACCGTGATCGCATTTCAGACCGGCCTGGCTTTCGCCCAGAATGTCGATCCGGCGCAAGGGGTGCAGAGCACGCTGTTCGGCGCCTTCTTCTCGGTGCTGTCGGTTGCGCTCATTTTCGCGACCGATCTGCACTTCATGCTGTTGTCGGCCATGCATGACAGCTATGTGCTGTTTCGGCCCGGCACCGGATTTCCCGCCGGCGATTTCGCCCAGGTCGCGCTCAAGACCATGTCGGATGGAATGCGCGTTGCAACCCAGTTGTCGGCGCCCTTCCTGGTCTTCGGCCTGATCTTCTATCTGGGTGTCGGCATCCTGACCCGGCTGATTCCGCAGGTGCAGGTGTTTTTTCTCGCCATGCCGGCCAATATCACGCTGGGTTTCATTCTGCTGATGCTGCTGCTGAGCACGATGATGATCTGGTTCCTGGACTATTTCGCCCGGGCGCTCTCGCCCTTTCTCGCGTGACGGCGCGAGCGGACCGCTAGGAGAGGGCGATGGCCGACACCCCCGACCAACACGAAAAAACCGAAGAACCGACCCAAAAGAAGCTGGACGACGCGCTGAAGAAGGGCGACGTGGCGAAGAGCCAGGAGGTCAATTCCTGGTTTCTCATGGTTGCGGCGACGCTGATGGTGGTGATCTTCGCCGACGACATCGCCTCGTCGTTGCTGGTCGACCTGAAAACATTCCTCGCACGGGCGCATGATCTGCCGGCGGACGGCATCTCGTTGCGCGCGCTCACCGGGTCGCTCGGCCTTGCCGTCCTCGGCGCGCTTGCGATCCCGATTATATTGATGATGGCCGCCGGGGTTGGCGGCAATCTCGTTCAGCACCAGCTGATTTTTTCCACTGATCCGATCACGCCGAAACTGAGCAAAATCTCTCCTCTCGCCGGGTTCAAGCGGCTGTTCTCGGCGACAAGCCTGGTCAATTTCGCGAAGAGTCTCGCCAAACTGGCGATTGTCGGCGCCGTCATCACCGCGATCGTCTGGCCCGAGCGCGGCACGCTCGATCTGCTCATATTCATGGACCCCATGTCGATCCTTCCCGCCACCCGCGAAATGTCGGGACAGGTCCTGATCGGCGTCGTCGCCATTCTGGCCGTTGTCGCGGCGCTGGATTACGCCTGGCAGCGGCACAAATGGTGGGAAAAGCAGAAGATGACCATCAAGGAGCTGCGCGACGAGCACAAACAGATGGAAGGCGACCCGCAGGTCCGCGCGAAAATCCGCCAGGTGCGCATCGAGCGCGGGCGCAAGCGGATGATGGCCAATGTTCCGCGCGCGGCCGTCGTTATTACCAACCCGACCCATTACTCCATCGCGCTCGAATACGAAGCCGGCATGAATGCGCCGGTGTGCGTCGCCAAGGGCGTCGACGCCGTCGCCATGCGGATCAGGGAAGTTGCCAAGGAGCACGACATTCCGCTCGTCGAAAACCCGCCGCTTGCAAGAGCCTTGCATGCCAACGTCGAGGTCGACGACGAGATTCCGGCTGAACATTTCAAGGCCGTGGCCGAGGTTATTGGCTATGTTATGAGGCTGCGGCGACAACTTGGCGCCAGGAACAGCCGCTAATTTCGGCCCTAATGCATCGATCAAGCGGTTTTGACGGCATTTATGAGTCCATGACCTGGCCTCGAATCGGATAATTTCGCTGGATGAGCGATATTGACGCGCAAATCAGATACGCGGAACCGGCGGAGGACCGCTCGGCCCGCGAAGGCAGCATTGGTCTGCTGGTCCTGCTGGCGCTTGGCCTGGCGGTGGCGGCGGTCGCCCTGGCCCTTGCCTCGCATGACGTGGCGGAACCCTTTGTCCTGGCGATTCTCGCAGGGCTCTCCGTCGTCGGTGTATTTTCGCTTTTTGCCGGCGCTGTCGGCATCCTGCATTTCGGTGAACAGGCCGGCAGCGGCGAGACCGCCCGCTCCTTTGTCGACAATCTGCCTGAAGGCGCGCTCATCACCACCGGCAACGGAACGATCCTGTATGCCAACGAAGCCTATCGGCGTCTGGTCGGTGTCGATGACGGCGACTCGATCCGAACCGTGGAAAGCGCATTTTCCGGCAATACACGCATCGCCGAGCAGATATTCAGGCTTGCCAAGGCGGCCCGACAGGGCAGGGCCTGGACCGAGGAATTCCCGACCGGGCCGGTCATTGCCGAAGACGGCGGGGCCGGCGAACAAGACCGCTGGTACCGCGTGTCGGTACGCCAGATGCCGGCCTCTCCAGGCGGCGCGCGCCGCGCGACATTGACGGTATGGCAAGTCGCGGAGATCACCGGCGAACGGCGCGAGGAAGAGGCGACCTTCGAAAAGCTGCAACAGATTATCGACTATCTGGACCGCGCGCCGGCGGGCTTCATGTCGGCTGACCGGCAGGGGCGCATCGAATATCTGAATGCCACGCTCGCGCAATGGCTCAATCTCGATTTGGCCAAGATTTCCTCCGGCGAATTAAGCCTGAGCGATGTCCTTTCCGGCGACAGCGCCGCCTTGCTGACGCGGACCGGCGATGGACAGGCGTCACCGGAAACCCGTCGTGTGGATATCGATCTGGTGCGCGCCGACGGCACCAATCTTCCCGTCAGGGTCTTGCACAAGGGCATGCCGCTTGCGGAATCGCGCGAACAGTTCTCCCATATGCTGGTGCTGAACCGCGCCGTGGCGGCCGATGGCGCCGGAAACGGCCGGGCGGCGGAAGTGCGGTTTTCGCGTTTCTTCCACAACGCGCCGATCGCCATTGCCACGATCATGGCCGACGGGCGTGTCGGCAACAGCAATGCCGCATTCGTGCGCATGTTTTCAGGCCTTGGAGACAATATCGTCGAAGGACAGACGGCGATCGCCGATCTGGTCAGCGCCGAGGCGCGCGGCGCGGTGGGCGAGGCCATCGAGGCGGCCAGTTCGTCACGCGGCGATATCGAGCCCGTCGAAGTCGCCTTCGGCGAGCAGGATGAACGCAATGGCCGCTTTTATGTGAGCCCGGTGGAGCAGGTCGAGGGAGAGCCTGAGTCGGCGATCGTTTATGCGATCGACACAACCGAGCAGCGGGCGCTTGAAATGCAGATATCGCAAAGCCATAAAATGCAGGCCGTGGGCCAGCTTGCCGGCGGCATCGCCCATGATTTCAACAATGTGCTGACCGCGATCATCGGTTTTTCGGAGTTGCTGCTGACCAACCACCGGCCGACCGACCCCGCGTTCCAGGACATCATGAATATCAAGAACAACGCCAACCGGGCGGCCGGACTGGTGCGCCAGCTGTTGGCCTTTTCGCGTCAGCAGACCCTGCGCCCGCAGATCTTGTCGATGAGCGATATTCTCGGCGATCTGAAAATCCTGCTTGACCGGCTTCTGGGCGAAAGGGTCGAGTTCAAGGTGGAGCATGGCCGGGACTTATGGCTGGTCAAGGCCGATTTGCATCAATTCGAGCAGGTCATCATCAATCTCGCGGTGAATGCCCGCGACGCGATGCCCGATGGCGGTGAGCTTGCGATCCGCACGGCGAATGTCACGGAGCGCGAGGCGGCGCAGCTCGGCTACACGGGACTTGTGCCGGCCGATTACGTTTTATGCGAGGTCGCCGACACCGGACATGGCATGTCGCCGGCGGTGATGGACAAGATTTTCGACCCCTTCTTCTCGACCAAGGAGGTCGGAAAGGGAACCGGTCTCGGCCTGTCGACCGTCTTCGGCATCGTCAAGCAGAGCGACGGTTACATCTATGCCGATAGCGAGGAGGGGAAGGGCACCACATTCCGCATCTATATGCCGAGGCAGGAAGCAGAGGTGAAGACCGATGCGGACTTCGCGGCGGCGGAAGGCGCGCATCCGCAGAAGAAAGACCTGACAGGGTCCGGCACGGTCTTGCTGGTCGAGGATGAGGAAGCGGTGCGCAACTTCGCGATGCGTGCTCTTGAGTCACGCGGGTATAAGGTTCTCGAAGCAGGGACCGGCGCGGAAGCGCTGGAGCTTATGGAGACCCATGGCGGCGAGGTCGATCTGGTCGTCTCCGATGTCGTCATGCCGGAAATGGACGGGCCGACGCTGCTGAAAGAACTCCGCGCCAAGAACAGCGATGTAAAGATGATATTCGTCTCCGGCTATGCGGAGGATGCCTTCAAGAAGAATCTGGAAGGCCAGGATGATTTTGCCTTCCTGCCAAAACCGTTTTCGCTCAAGCAGTTAGCCCAGGCGGTGAAAGAGGCGCTGGAAGGGTGACGCTCCGGACATGGATTCGCGCCCAAGCGTAGCGGCAGGGTTTGAAATTGAACCGCTTTGCCCGCGATTGCGATCACGAACCCGGACAGGTTGGGACGGCAGAGAAGTGCCGGGTCTCAGCGATTGAGATTTGGTGATACGCAAACTGCAGTATTTCTGCCCGACCGCGCCGGGCAACTTCCAGGGGATAACGGCGGCATGGCGATGAAAATTGCAGCCTACCACCCAATCAATACACTCAAATCAGTTGATGCCAACATATGGGTTGTCGATGGGCCCATCATCCATTTCAAGAATTTCCCCTTTCCAACACGGATGACCGTCGTTCGGCTGAGCTCGGGCGGCTTGTTTGTGCATTCCCCAACCGCGCTTACGAAAGAGCTTAAATCGGAAGTTGATCGTCTGGGGCCGGTTCGTCACCTGATTTCACCCAACAAGATTCATTATTGGTGGATTGGCGAATGGGGCGATGCCTACCCGGACGCGTTAAAGTGGGCATCGCCGGGGGTCAGGCTATCGGCGCAAAAACAAGGATGGGAATTTGACCGCGATCTGGGGGAAAAGGCCGAGAGCGCCTGGCGCGATGACATCGACCAGATCATTGTGCATGGCGGGCGATTCATGGAAGAGGTTGTCTTTATTCACAAATCCTCGCGGACCTTGATTCTGGCGGATCTTATTGAAAATTTCGAGCCGCGAATGGTGCAGTCGCCAATCATGAGATGGTTGCTGAAACTGGCTGGCAACTCCGATCCCGACGGAAAATTGCCCATCGACCTGCGCCTGAGCTACTGGGGGCGACACCGCGAAATCAGCCGGGCGGTGAACGGAATGCTCGAGTGGGAACCGGATCGCGTAATTGTTGCGCACGGAAGATGGTACGAGTCCAACGGTGTAGCGGAACTGCGACGGGCATTCCGATGGGTCAAGGGCGTTCGCGAGACTGTCTGAGCCTCTTGGGGTCACAAGGCGACCAAACCGGCACCTGGACAGCGATTTCCACTTCACCTGCCGAAAGCGGACATTCCCAGACCTTCTTTCCCTCTCCCGGGTTCCCTTCATCTCTTCGCCTACAGAGGGGCCGCCCAAGCGCGGCAGGAGAGCGCAGCGCGCTACCAATAACTCCGCTTAGCAAAGTTGGAGACAGGTTTGGAGGGTTCAACGCCTATCATTTGGCGCCGCCAGAGCCGCCGCTGGGACCATCAAACTGGGTGGTGTCAAAGATGCACTCGAAACCCACCTTTGACACAAGCTCCTTCAGCAAGGCGTCCTCGTATCGCACGCGCCAAGCGGTGTCCGGGCCAAAGGGAAACCTGCTATTGTTAAGTCTCACGCCACTGCTGATAAGTACCGCCCTCGATCCCGGCGTCGGCGTTGAATCCAGGTAGGTTTTCCATCTCACATCCTGAATCTGTTCAAAAGTCAGACCCCGTCCGTATATCTCGAGAATATATGCCTCTCTTGCACGCAAGGAATTCAGCAAACGATCGAGTTTCGTAGGATGGGCCCAATGGGGTCCAAAACATGTCGGGCAACATTCCGCCGAAGCCGGTATGGCCGCCCCAACAGCGAAAGCTGCAATAACGGCGGCGCCTAAAAACCGAGCTTTTCCGGACATATCAACCTCCCGACCGGCCTGTTCCGGCCCATATGTTTGATCAAAATGTTCCGAGTGCCGCTCCACTCAGAGTGTTCAACGGGCGTAGGGTAACTTGGCGCCTCGTCGCGGTCCTCGGCTAGATTATCAATATAATGCCGTTACCGCGAATGTCACAATTCCCCGATTTGTCGCAGATACGAATTGACTGGAGTATTTTTGCAAAACTGGAATAGTTTGTGTACGGAATATTTTGAGTTAGTACAGCTAGTTGATTGCGGTATTGCAATATATTGCATTGATATATTACAAAGTACATCAACATGAATACGTTACTCATCTTGTTTGATAAAAAAATAGACATGGCGACAGATGAACGCGGCGTCGCTGCGGCGGTTACGCCCTTTCGCCGTCGGCCATTTCCGTTTAATCAGGCCCGATGCAGGATGAAACCGGAAATAACAAGAGGCGAGGGGCCCCCTCCGGGTCTCGCCTTGAGCGAGCCCGAGGACAGGCTCCGTCCCGACCGGGACCTATAGAAAAGAAGAAGAAGAAAAAGCGCAAAGGCCCGTTCAAGGTCTATCGCGTCGGCGGCTGGCTGCTCTATTTCTGGCATGGCATGGGATTCGGCACCTGGCTGAAGCTGTTGAAGCGCGGCCATTACGACATCACGCTGAACTGCGTTCCCAACATCCTCACCGTCACGCTCTGGTCGCCGCTCAATTCGCTGTTCTATTTTATTTCCGAAGCGATTTATGGACGGCGCGCGGAGCGTCACGAAATTGCGCCTGCGCCAATTTTCGTCATCGGCCATTGGCGCTCGGGCACGACGTTGCTGCATAATCTGCTGTCCACCGACCCGGCGCATGGCTACCCGACGACCTATCAATGCTTCTTTCCGAACCATTTCCTGCTGACCGGCGGCGCGGTCCGGCACTGGTTCAATATTTTCCTGCCCAAGAAGCGTCCGATGGACAATGTGCCTGTCGGGGTCGACATGCCCCAGGAAGAGGAATTCGCTTTCGCCAATCTGGGCATGGGGACGCATTACATAACGCTGGCCTGGCCGCGGCACGGGCCGCAGGACATGCAATATCTCGATCTCACTGGCCTGAGCGATGCCGAACAGGCGGGCTGGGAGCGTGGATTTCTGTGGTTTATCAGGCGGCTGTCCTACAAACAGAAGAAACGGCTTGTACTGAAAAGCCCGGCGCATACCGCGCGTGTGAAAACACTGGTGAAGCTCTTTCCCGAAGCGCGCTTCATCCATATTTCGCGCAATCCGCTGAATATATTCCCGTCCACCGTGCGCGTGTGGAAGGCGCTGAATTCGGTGCAGGGCCTGCATAATCCCGCGCATGACGATGCCTGGATGGAAGAGTTCGTCTTCACCGTGCTGGAACGGGTCTACAAGAGCTATGAGGCGGACCGGGAACTGGTTCCACAAGGCCATCTCGTCGAGATCGCCTTTGAAGACCTTGCCGCTAATCCTAAGGAGGTAATGCGGGATCTCTACGCAAAGCTCGATCTGGGCGATTTCGCCCGCGCGGAGCCCGGCATCGACGACTATCTGGCGGACCAGAAGGATTATCAGCCCAACGTTCACAAGGTGCCCGAGGCGTTGCGGCAAAAAATCCTGCAGCGCTGGGCCGGCTATATCGATCGTTTCGGATATCGCAAGGCTGTTTCTTGATGCGACAATGCGGCCATTGCGGGATCTCCATGCTATTTCCCTGCCAGGACGAGTTTCCACAAACCAAGAGGCGCTGAGCGATGCCGACCAACACCCGCGTTATCTTCAAGAGCCATCCCGAGGGAATGCCGGTTCGGGAAAATTTCGAGATTGAGCAGATCCAAACGCCGCCGCTCGAGGCGGGCCAGTTCCTGCTCGAAAACCAGTATCTCTCGCTCGATCCCTATATGCGGATGCTGATGGGCGGCGGCTGGACCTATTCCGGCCCCGGCATGACGCCAGGACAGCTCATGGTCGGGCGGATTATCGGCAAGGTGATCGAGACCAGAAACGCCGACTATGCGATCGGCGACCATGTCGTCGGGCGCCTCGGCTGGCAGAGCCACGCGATTTCAGACGGCGGCGATCTCGATTTCAAGATCGAGCCGAAAGAAGGTGTGCCGCTGAGCGCCTATCTGGGCGCCTGCGGATCCACAGCCGTGACAGGCTGGGTCGGGGTCAGGATTGTCGGCAAACCGGCGCAAGGGGAAACCGTGCTCGTCTCCGCGGCCGCCGGTTCGGTCGGCAGTGCCGCAGGGCAGGTTGCCAAGGCGATGGGCTGCCGCGCGGTCGGCATCGCCGGGGGCGCGGAAAAATGCCGGCTGGTCACGGAAGTCTTCGAATTCGATGCCTGTTGCGATTACAAGGCGGACGATCTCGCGGGACAAATCAGCCAAGCCTGTCCCGGCGGCGTCGACGTTTATTTCGACAATGTCGGCGGTCCGGTGCTGGACGCCGCACTCGTCAATCTCAACAAATATGCCCGCGTGCCCGTTTGCGGCGTGCTGTCGGCCTATAATGACAGGGCTGAGCATTACGGAGTGAAAAACCTGCATCTGGTGTTCGACAAGACGCTTTGCATCCAGGGTTTTCTGCTCTCGGACCATACGGACAAATGGGCCGAAGCGCGCGCCGAACTTGAAGGCCTGGTCGCGTCGGGTGAAATGAAATACCGCGAGACGGTGGCTGAAGGCATCGAGAATGCGCCGGACGCCTTCATCGGCATGTTGAACGGGGCCAATAGCGGCAAGCAGCTTGTAAAGCTCACTTAGAAAGCGCGGACGGGATAACGGCGCGATGATACTGACCGGCCAGCTTGACTCGCCCTTCGTGCGGCGCGTGGCAATCGCACTCCATCACTATGGGTTGCCGTTCAAGCGCAATGTCATTTCAGCCTATGACGACTTTGACGCGCTGCTGGCGCTCAATCCGCTCGGCAAAGTGCCGGCACTCGAACTCGAAGACGGCTCCGTGCTGGCGGACTCAACGCTTATTCTCGATTATCTGGATCATCTCGTGGGTCCGGAGAAGGCGCTGTTGCCCGGCGTTGCCGCCCTGCGCGCGCATCTCCTGCGGCATATGGGAATCGCCATCGGAGTGGCTGAAAAGGCCGTCGAGTACCGGACCGAGACGGTGCGCCGGCCGGCCGGCAGGATCGACCGGTCGCGCGCGGAGCGCATTCAGGCCCAGATGGCGGCGGCGCTTGCCTGGCTGGAAACGCACACGCCCGATACGGGGTTTCTGGCCGGCCAGCGCCTCACCCATGCCGACATCGCGTCGGGCGTCGCGGTGACCTTTATCCTCAACAGAAACCCCGAGCATTTGGGCAATAAGGACAGTTTCACGCGGCTGCGGGGCCATGCGGCCCGGTGCGAGGCGCTTGACGCTTTTGCGTCGGCACCGTTTAAGGAAGGGTGAGCCCGGCCGAGCGGGCCCGGATTTCCGCAATCGCGGTTGGCGAATAACATGCCGGCAACAGCACATGTCTGATCGCTCCGAGAGCCTCATCGCCAAGGCCGAACGGCATCTGCTCGCCGGCAACACCGGCCTGGCCCGCAAGACCCTCGGCAAGGCGCTCAAGGCGCGGCCCGACGATCCCGAGCTGCTCGAACGCCTCGCGGGTCTGGAGCTCAAGGCGCGCAATCCGAAGGGTGCGGTGCCGCTGTTGCGGAAACTCGCCGAACGGCAGCCGGGCCAGCCCGAGACGCGTCTCCGCCTTGCCGCCGCGCAGGAAGACGCCCGCGATCTGGCAGGCGCGGAGGAAACGTTGCGGGCGCTGAACGCGGAGCATCCCGACTATGCGGAAGCCTATAATAATCTGGGCAATCTGCTGCAGCTCCGCGACGCCTTCGCCGCCTATTCGCAGACGCTCGGAATCAATCCGGGCCTCGCGCCCGCCTGGGTGAATGCGGGCAATGCCCTCGATGAAATGGGCAAATATGGCGATGCCGTCAGCCATTATTCGAAGGCCATCGCGCTGGATCCCTACAGGGCGGAAATCCACTATTTCCGCGGCCGGGCCCGCACCGCGCTGGGGGAACCGGAGAAAGCCCTGGCCGACGTGGAGCAGTGTTTGCGCTTCGACCCCGCCGACCAGAAGGGCCTGGCGCTGCAAGCCGTGCTGTTTGCAACGCTGGGACGCCATGACGAGGAAAAGGCGCTGTTCGACTATGACCGCTTCGTGCGGCCGATACGCCCCGAACCGCCCGAGGGCTACGCGACCATCGAGGCGTTCAATACAGAACTCATCGACCATATCCGCAACCGGGTCGCACTCGCCTTTGACCCCTATGGCGTCTCGACCCATGGCGGCTGGCACAGCGGCAACCTGCTGGCCGATCAGCACCCGACAATGACGTCGCTGCGCGCCATGCTGCAACGCCTGTTCCAGACTTATTTGTCCGAATTGCCCAGCGACGATAGCCATCCCTTCCTGCGCCGGAGCCATTCCGATGTCCGCCTCGTGGCGCAGGCCCAGATCCTCGAGAGCCAGGGTTTTCTCGCCACCCACATTCATCCTGGCGGCTGGGTCAGCAGCGCTTACTATCTTTCGGTGCCCGAGGTCGTTGCACAAGGCGAAGACAAGCCAGGATGGCTCGAATTCGGCCGCCCGACGAGCGAGATCAAGACCGGAGCCGATCTGGAAATCCGCGCCGTCAAGCCGGAGCCCGGTCTGGCGGTTCTGTTTCCCTCCTATTTCTTTCACGGCACGCGCCCCTTCGAAAGCAAGGAGCAGCGCATCAGCATGGGTATCGATCTGATCGCGAAACGCTGACGCCGCGAGGCTTGCTGAAAAAACAAAGCCCGTTGCGCCGGCCGGGAAAAGCGGTAGGTTGCGGTCCAATCCAGATAACGGGCAGGAATGAAGGAGTTTTCGATGACGGGCGTATATCTCGAGCCGGCGAGTGCCATCAAAATCCAGGACACCGGAGACGGGCGCACGGCGGTCGCCTTCATGACCGAGAAAGGCGTCGTCGGCGCGGTCGCGGATAACAACCTCCTGTCGGAGCTGACCGCTGGAATTATCAAACACTCGCTGGAACATGAGGAGGCCGGATTGCAGGCCGCCCCGCCGGAAGAATTCCAGGCCCATCCGGTCGAGGTTTCCAGTCTGGGATTTGCGCCCGACGAAAACGGTTCGGGCGGATTTCTGCTCGTCAAACTGGGCAAGCTGACCCTGACGCTGGCCTGCGAGCAGTCGATGCTGGAAGGCCTTGGCGAGAAGCTTCAGGAGAGCGGCGGCGAAAGCTGACATTGCTGACTATGACGCGAAGGGCAAGGCAGCGTCAGCAGTAATGGCGGCTAAATCGGCGTAAGGCCCAGCTAAAAACTTGAATGCAATACCTGTAGGTGGCGAACTCCCCCCCGCGTCACCCCGGGGAATCCCATACCGCCCGTACTTGACGTCGGCTTTACTGCCCCCATCAGCGAAAAACCGGCCGCTTCGCCACGCCTCAGCCGCGTGCCTAAGATCCCACGTCCTAGCTCTTCGACCGGTAGCCGGTTTTGAAAATCCACAAGACCGCCTCCAGGGTGCGCCGGAGTGCATGTCTTTATCGATCAATCATCGTCATAATAGCCTTTTTCCGCGCCGCGGTGGCAGGCGGTACAATTGGCCATGGTTCCGGCCTTCTTGCGCGCCCGAGGCGAAACTTCATCATTGTGTTCGTGAACGAACCAGCCCAATTCGGTGATCCTGATCGCCGTCTTGGCGCCGCGGCTGCGGCCTGCATTGCCGGCAAGATAGCCGGTGATATGGCGGGCTGTCTCCTCATCGAGTGAGGCGTCCTCGCCGAAATGATCCGTGAGCCCCTCCATGATCGTCCGCCACGAGCTTGCCGGCAGGAATTGCGGCTGGAAGGCCATGTGACAGGCGCCGCATTCCTTCTTCACAATGTCATCCCTGATCACCGCAACGCGTTCATCCGCGTTCACGGGCAGGCCGGCGAAACCGATGGCGGCCGCCAGAAACAGTGTTTTTTTCATCTCTCGTTGTCCTTTCGATTGGGCTTATTGGCTCATCATGAATGCGAGAAAATCGCTTTTTTCCTGCGCCGTGCATTCCCGGCCGAGGACGCTGTTGCAGTTGCGGCGAAACCATTTTTCGACCTTCTTGAGATCGGAAAAACGCTGCGGCGTTCGCGACAGCGCCATGGGAGCGATTTCCTTGCCGGCGCGGGTTTTGCCGGTTTCCGACGGCGTGCCGCCGTGGCACGAGGTGCAGGAAGGGGTCTGCGGCTTGCCGCCCCCGTGGCGCGCTTCGAAAAGCGATTTTCCCCGCTCCGGCGACGCTGCGCTGTCCGCGCGTTGCTGGAAGTATGTGAGAACGCTGTCCTGGTCTGGCCCGGCCGACGCCGGGGCTATGGCGGTCAAAAAGAGTGCTGCGGCAAGCGGTGCAAACGATAGTTTCATTGTTGTCTCCATGTTGCTTTCTGTGAGATTTGTTTTTCGGGAACGGCGATCATCTGATCGTCGAAACGTCCCGTCGCGGCATCCGCGTGGCAGGCGATGCAGTTGCCTTTCGATCCAATGGTCTTGCCGGCGAATACAGCCTTCGCGATGTCCTTGTGCCGGGCGGTCCAGTAAGGCGCGGCCGTAATACGCAACGGATCGCGGGCGGCGACCCGGCGCAGATTGTTGGCGGCCTCGGTGTCCCAGCGCTCGGCCGCATAGGCCGCCAGATAGGTCGCCAGCTCCCGTGCCGTCTGTCTGCCGAGTGAAGCGTCCTCACCGAAATGGTCCGGCAATCCAGTCATGATCCGGCGCCAAGAAGAGGCGGGCAGCAGACTGGGATGATAGGCGTGGTGGCAATCGCCGCACTCGGCGAGATAGACGGCGTTGCCCGGCATCTCGACGAGGCCGCTCGCCGGCATGCGGGCGAGTGCCGAGATCGCCGTTCCGCCGGCAGCGGCGATAACGGCGATGGCCAGCAGGGCGCGGCGCGGCGACGCGGTCCCGGGCACGGGATGTGTGCTGGCGGAGCGGCGGTTTTTCCGGCCGGTCAGCATCGCGCCTGCCAGGTTTTCCTTGCAAAGAAGGCTTTCCGCCACAACGCCGAGAATATGCGCTCCGATCAGGAAGAGGAGAAGGATAGAGAGCAGCTCGTGAAATACCCGGGCGCCGTGGCCGGCATCGTAGGCAACGATGCCCGACAACATGCCCTGATTTTCCTGGCCACCCAGAACCATAAGGCCGGAGACCAGCAGCGCGCTCAACAGCACGAACAGAGCAAACACCATCAAGGCGCCGGCCGGATTGTGGCCCGTAAAGTGTTGCGGTTTTCCTCTCAGCAGCGCCCGCAGATACCGCAGCGTATCATTCGGCGAAAACAGAAAGCTCGAGAGACGGGCATGGAACGAGCCGTAAAACGCCCAGACGACCCTGAAGACGATCAGAATCCCGACCGCATATCCGGCCCAGACATGGATATCCAGCCACCATTCGGGCGCCAGGAACCCGGTCGCGGCCGCGGTTGCCACCACGACGACAAGCGACCAGTGGAAGCCGCGGACACCAATATCCCAAACGACGGTCTTTGCTGACGCCTTCCGGTCCGGTCTCGTTGCGATGCCGCTGTCTGCTGCATTCGTGCCATGCATTTCCAGGTCCCCGACAGAAATAAGATTTGTCGAAGAATATCTGGGGGCCCGTGACAGAATGCTGAGCCGGCTTGTCAGCGTATTGTAATGTTTCGCTCGCTTGTATCGGCAAGGACAGCTCGCTCAGCCAGAACCAGGCCGTATTGTCAGCCGGAAGCCGCGCGCATACGAGCCCCACGTCCTAGCTTTTCAACCGGTAGCCGGTTTTGAAAATCCACCAGATGAGGCTTAGGCAGAGCGCGAGAAAGAAGGCGATCATGCCGAGGCTGACGCCGAGGCTGACATCGGCCAGTTCATAGAAACTCCAGCGGAAGCCGCTGATCAGATAGACCACCGGATTGAAATAGGAGACCGTCTGCCAGAGCGGCGGCAGCATGGAGATCGAGTAGAAGCTGCCGCCGAGAAAGGTGAGCGGCGTGACGATCAGCAGCGGCACGATCTGCAGTTTTTCGAAGCCGTCCGCCCAGATGCCGATGATGAAGCCGAGCAGCGAGAAGGTGATCGCCGTCAGGACGAGGAAAAGCGCCATCCAGAAGGGGTGGGCGATCTCAAGCGGCACGATAAACCCCGCCGTGGCGAGGATGATCGAGCCCAGAATGATCGACTTGGTGGCCGCCGCCCCGACATAGCCCAGTACGATCTCGAAAAAGGAAATCGGCGCGGAGAGAATCTCGTAGATCGTGCCGGTGAATCTGGGGAAGTAGATGCCGAAAGAGGCATTGGCGATGCTCTGGGTCAGCACCGAGAGCATGATCAGACCGGGCACGATGAAGGAACCATAGCTCACCCCTTCGACTTCCGTGATGCGCGAGCCGATGGCCGCCCCGAACACCACGAAATAGAGCACGGTGGAGATAACCGGCGCGACGATGCTTTGGGTGAGCGTACGCCGCGTGCGCGCCATCTCGAAGGCGTAGATGGCTCCGACCGCGCGCCACTTCATGACGCCCTCTTCACGAGATTGACGAAGATATCCTCCAGCGAACTCTGCGTCGTGTGGATGTCCCTGAATTTGATGCCGGCCTTGCCGAGGTCGTTCAAAAGCGCGGTAATGCCGGTGCGCTCAGCCCGCGTATCGTAAGTGTAGATAAGCGTCATGCCGTCTTCGGCCAGCTCCAGCTTGTGTGTCTTGAGCGCCGCGGGCAGCTTTGTCATCCTGCCCTGAAGCTCGAGTGCGAGCTGCTTGATCCCGAGTTTGCGCATCAGCTCCGTCTTCTCCTCGACCAGAATGATCTCGCCCTGGTTGATCACGCCAATGCGGTCGGCCATCTGTTCGGCTTCCTCGATATAGTGGGTTGTGAGGATGATGGTGACGCCGGCATCGCGCAGCTCATGCACCACCGCCCACATATCCTTGCGCAACTCCACATCGACGCCGGCGGTCGGCTCGTCGAGAAACAGGATTTGCGGTTCGTGGGAGAGCGCCTTGGCGATCAGCACGCGGCGCTTCATGCCGCCCGACAGCGTCATGAGCCGCTCGTCTTTTTTGTCCCATAACGACAGGTCTTTCAGCAGCTTCTCGATATGCCCCGGATTGGAGGCTTTTCCGAACAGCCCGCGTGTGAAGTTCACGGTGTGCCAGACCGTCTCGAAGGCGTCCGTCGTCAACTCCTGCGGCACCAGACCGATCAGCGAGCGCGCCGCGCGGTAGTCCTTGATCGTGTCATGGCCGTTAACGGTGATCGACCCGTCACCCGGATTGACGATACCGCAAATGATGTTGATGAGGGTCGTCTTGCCCGCGCCGTTGGGCCCGAGCAGGCCGAATATCTCGCCATCGCGGATCTCAAGGCTCACATCCTTCAGCGCGGTGAAACCGCCCGCATAGGTCTTGGTGAGATTATTGACTGAAATTATGGAGCGCATTGAAGAGACTCGCCGATTATTCTGCGGGTGCCGGATGTAGCATGTGGAAGCGTGCCGCGTCGACGGGCACGGGAGAGCGTGACAATCTTTCCAGAGGCCGGATAAGGTTATGCGCGCAACTGTTTTCAAGAGGCGGCGGACGATGCACGAACTCTCCGGTGGATGCCATTGCGGCGCGATCTCGCTCACCTACCGCACCAGGGTGGCGCCGGAAGACGCAAAACCGCGCGCCTGCCAATGCAGCTTCTGCCGCAAGCATAACAGCTCCGCCATAACCGATCCTTCCGGCGATCTTGAGATATCCGTGCGCGATGCCACCCTGCTCAACCGCTACCGGTTCGGATTGCGCACGGCCGATTTTCTGGTCTGCGGGGCGTGCGGCGTTTATGTCGCCGCCTTCATGCCCGGCGCCGATGACACGACCGGTTTCGCCACGCTGATGTCCTCCACGCTGGACGCACGGGCCCTATACGCCGAAGCGGCGCCGGTGGATTTCGCCGGAGAAGACGAGGCGGGCCGCCGCCAGCGCCGCCGGGAACAATGGACACCGGCGCGTTTGCGCATTGCAGGCTGAGCGTCGCGCGAAGGAGAGCCGTCTCGCCGCCGCTATGCGCGCGCGGTCAAGATGCCGGCTTTCAGCCGCTTCGGCTCAAGAGCGGTGAGGCGAGTGCAAGGGCGCGTGCGCGGCCCGGGCGAATTCGGGCTGAGCGGGCGGGCGCGGCGGTGCCTGCGCGGGCGCAATAGCGGCCCGCAGGATCTCTTGTTGGTATTGCGCGCCGTCAAGGCCCGGCGCGGCTGGCGCCGGGTGGGGCGCGGGCGCGCCCGCGTCCGGCTGAGCCAGGGCCTCATCCGTTTCGCCGGGCAGCATTGATTCGATATCGGTGCCGACCGATCGCCAGCGGATGATGGCATCATCGACAAGGCCCGGATCGAGGTCTTCCGTTTCCGTATCCAGATAGGCGCTCGCCCCTTGCGGAAGGGCGTGCTTGGGAAGCTCCGCGAGCATCACGCGCGAGGGCAGCGTCACGCCTTCGCCGAATGCGATGGTTTCGCGCATGCCGAGCGAGGGCAGAAATTTGAGCAGGCTTTCGGCCGCGTCCGACACCGCGGACTTTACGATTTGCTGATCGCGTTCGTTGGAGAGGCGCATGGTGAAAATAGTGCTGCATTGCGACAGGATCGTCGGGTCGATGTCGCCGGGCCGCTGGCTCACGATGGAGAGCGCGATACCGTATTTGCGGCCCTCTTTGGCAATTCGCGAGATGATCCGTTTGGTCGGTTCGAACCCGATATTCTTGTCGCGCGGCACATAGCGGTGCGCCTCCTCGCAGACCAGCGTAATCGGCACCTGGCCTCCGCTCCATAATGCCAGGTCGAAGGCCAGCCGCGCCAGGATCGACACGATCACATTGACGATCTCGGTCGGCAGGCCGACAAGCTGCACGATGGTGATCGGCTTGCCGGCCACGGGAATGCGGAAAATCTGACGGAGAATGTCGGCAAGATTGTCCTCGATCCGCCTTTGCCCGAACATGAAAGCGTAGCGCGGATCCTGCGCCAGCGCTTCGACGCATCCGATCAGACGCTTGAAGGGGCGCAAATCCTTCTGGGTTTCCAGCCGGCCCATCTGTGCCCTGATCTGCCCGACCAGATCGGAAATCCGGTAGGGGACGGGGACATCGACCGAATAGCGTTCCTTGCGCGTGATGCTTCGTTGCAGCAGGCGGGATTCGCGGCCGCGGTTAGCGGCGAATTGCCGTTTCGCGGCCGGAATGAACTCGCGCAGCAATTCGATTTCGGCGCCGTTGTCCAGCTTGTCGCCAAGCAGAATCTCGACGATCTCCTCGAAATTGAGGATCCAGAAGGGCAGGCAGAGATTATCGAGATTTATGACATGGGCCTGGTTGTCGAAACAGGACGTATATTCGTTATGCGGGTCGATCAGAACGATATGCGATTGCGGCTGCTTGGCGAGAAATTCGCGAAGGATCAGCGCCACCGCGCAGGATTTGCCGGTGCCCGTCGAGCCGACGATGGCAAAATGCTTGCCCAGCATTTCGTTGATCTTGATGACGGCGGGGATCGTCGGGTCCTGATGGATCCTGCCGATCTCGACGCCGTCGAAACTGCCGAAATGATAGGCCTTTTCCAGAACATTATGGGTCGGCATGCGGACGATATCGCCGAGGCGCGGATAGACCGACACGCCGCGGCGGAAGGTGCATAGATAACCGTCCGCCTGGCGCGGCAATTCGCCGACCAGTTCGACCTCCATTATGCGGCTGCCGGTCAAATCCTGATCGGTTTCGGCGTCCGCCACGCTCATCGCCGCGATCAGGCACAAAATGACAGCCCCGCCGGTATCGACCGTGACGATGGTGCCGACATAGGGCCGGTTGGCGTCGAGGCGCGGCGGGCCGGCCGATGCGTTGGTGATCAACACTTTGGCCCGGGTGCCGGCAACCGACACGATTTCTCCGACGACGGCGGCGTGGGGCTCTGCCTCGACATGTGGCGGCGGCGGCGCTGGTTGCGCTCGGGCTTGCGTTGCAGCGGGCGGCGGTGGCGCGGGCGGTGGTCGGGCCTGCGCTGCGGCGGGCGCCGGCGGCGCGGGTTGTGCCACCGGTGCGGGCTGTGCCGGGCGCGCGGATTGCGCCGCCGGTCCGGCAAGCGCGGATGGCGCTGCAGCCTGACCGGCCGGAGGCTGAAGCCCATTTTCGGATGCTGTACTCAAGACAAGAAACCCCTCCGGACCGGAGGCCCGTCCGGTTCTGTCGGAAATTCTAGCCATGCAGGTTTAAGTTTTTGTTACGGATATAGTGAGGATTCGAGGAGTATTGGATCGTGGAGAGCTGTATTTACACGCCTTTTCAATGAGCTAACGCTACTTGCCTCGGGTTTTTTATCGCTCACGGCTATTCCCGCCTTCGGCGGGGCCTGCGCGCGCCATAAGGCGCGGCGGCCCGTCGGCCTTGCCGAGGCTGCGCCTCGGTTGGTGTGGTGCGGTTGGCTTGTTGTTTTCGCTCACGGCTAATCCTCGCCCTGCGGGCTCGGGCCTCCGCGAGGGCGCCCTGACCGGGCGGCGCGCGGTCGCGCTTGCCTCGGCTTCGCCTCGGGTTTTTTATCGCTCACGGCTATTCCCGCTTTCAGCGGGGCCTGCGCGGGCGCGGCCTGTCGGCCGGCGGCCCGTCGGCCTTGCTTCGGCTTCGCCTCGGGTTGTTTTCGCTCACGGCTGTTCCCGCTTTCAGCGGGGCCTGCGCGGGCGCGGCCTTTCGGCCGGCGACCCGTCGGCCTGGCCTCGCGCACTGGTCGTGCGCTCGGTTCCAGAGAGAGATGGAAATGCCGTGCCATATCGCTCTGGA
>JAJFHO010000166.1 GCA_021775575.1 Hyphomicrobiales bacterium | reverse complement strand
GAACCGTTCGAGCCGGGCTTGGTTCCCGGGCCGATGCCGTCGACGAAGGTTTTCCAGATTTGCTTGCCCGTTACCGGGTCGATGCAGCGCGCATAGCCATTCTCGCCGGCGATATAGAGCCGCCCGTCGACGACGCAGGGGCTGGAGTCGAGGTCGCGGCCGGTATTGAACGACCAGAGCTGTTTGCCCGTGGCCGCATCGATGCAGCGCAGCAGGTCGTCCACATTGCCGATATAGAGCTTGTTGTCCCACAGGCAGGCGGAGCCCTTGAACATGCGCGGGCGTTTCGCCCCGTAGCGCCAGGCCAGTTTGCCGGTCATCGCCTCGAAGGCATAGACATAGCCGCCGGCCGACCCGACGAATACGTAATCGCCGAGCTTCACCGCTGTCCCCGTCCAGCCGGTTCCGGCCCAGACCACCTTCTTGCCGTGGGTGACGGTCGGCAGCGAGGCGAGCCGCTGTTTCCAGAGGATGCGCGGTGTGTCGGGCACCGGCCCGGTGCCGTAAAAAGTGTGCGACGGGTTGCCCCGGAACATCAGCACCGTGTCGGGCGCGAAACTGTTGCCGCCATATTTCCAGTCGGGCAGGGGGGCCCGCGCCCGCGTGGCGGCCTGCGCGGGCGCCGCGCCTGAAATCTGCATCAGACCGCCGGCGGATGGCAGCCCGAGCATAAATGCCGCCGCAGCCGCGCCGGTATCTCTCAGAACTTCTCGCCGATTTCGAATCATGGGTTGAATATTCGCGCGCCCGCGCGGCGGCGGCAAGGCGCATGTGGCGCGCAAGGCGGCCGAAGACCGGGAGCGCAGCAAAAAAAAGGCCCCGCATGTCGTTTCCACACGCGGGGCCAGTGCCTCTAGGGCCAGGTAAAGACTTAACTACACCCGCTGGTGCCGCCGCAGGTGTCGCATTTCAGGCAGGTGCCGTTGCGTACCAGCGTGAAGTTGCCGCATTCGCCGCAGGCCTCGCCCTCATAGCCCTTCACGCGCGCTTCCATGATCATGTCGACCGCGCTGCGCTCCACATGCACCTCAGCCGTTACATCCGCGCCGGTGCGCTGCGACAGCGCGGCGACAGCCTCGGCGATGTCCTGCACGCCGGACCCGGCGGCGTAGGGGATGACATCCGCCTCAGGGGCGGCGGCCGAAGCGGAGAGCACCTCTTCGGCCGCCGCTGCGCCAAGACTGCGGGCTCGTGGATCGGCGTCCTCGAGCGCCAGGGAGGAGTGTGGTTTTAACGCTGCGCCTGAAGCGCCGCCCGTGCCCCCAGTCCCGGCGGCGGTTGTTCCCTGAACCACCACCATTTTGTCCTTGAACCGGCCTCGGGTGAAACCGAGGCTGACGAGTTGGGTTGCCGCGTTGGAGCCGATTTTGCCCTCCGCCTCACCATCGCCCACCGCCGTCGCGCCGAGGTCGCCGGGATCGACATGGGCCAGCTCGTGGCGGCCCATATAGGAGACGGCAAGCTCGCGGAAGATATAGTCGAGGATCGAGGTCGCGTTCTTGATCGAATCGTTGCCCTGGACGAGGCCCGCCGGCTCGAAGCGGGTGAAGGTAAAGGCGTCCACGAATTCCTCCAGCGGCACGCCATATTGCAGGCCCACCGAGACGGCAATGGCAAAATTATTCATCAGGCTCCGGAAGGCCGCGCCCTCCTTGTGCATGTCGATGAAAATTTCGCCGAGCCGCCCGTCGTCATATTCCCCGGTGTGCAGATAGACCTTGTGGCCGCCGACCACCGCCTTCTGGGTGTAGCTTTTGCGCCGGTCGGGCAGGCGTTCGCGCTTTACCTTTTCGCGGGCGCGCTCGATGACCCGCTCGACGATGCGCTCGGCCGCAACCTCGGCGCGCTCCGCGGCCGGCTTGTCGGCGGCGACCGCGTCGATCAGATCGTCCTGATCCTCCTCGTCGTCGGCCAGCAATTGCGCATTCAGCGGCTGGGAGAGTTTGGAGCCGTCGCGGTAGAGCGCGTTGGCCTTCAGCGCCAGACGCCAGGACAGCATGTAGCTTTCCTTGCAGTCCTCCACGCTGGCGTCGTTCGGCATGTTGATGGTCTTGGAGATGGCGCCGGAAATGAAGGGCTGGGCCGCGGCCATCATGCGGATATGGCTTTCGACCGAAAGCAACCGCTTGCCTTTGCGCCCGCAGGGGGAAGCGCAGTCGAACACGCTCAGATGTTCTTGCTGCAGTCCCGGCGCCCCCTCAAGGGTCATCGCTCCGCAGCAATATTCGTTTGCCTGCTCGATATTCTGTTTCGAAAAGCCGATCTCGGCCAGCAGGTTGAAATCCGGTGCTTCGAGACGCGCCGCGTCGAGGCCGAGCGTTTCGGTGCAGAAGTCCTCGCCGAGCGTCCATTTGTTGAACACGAATTTAATGTCGAAGGCGGTTGCCAGCGCCGCTTCTACCGCCGCGATTTTGTCATCCGCAAAACCTTTCTCGCGCAGCTCCGCATGGTCGATGCCCGGCGCATGGCGCAGCGTGCCCTGGCCGACCGCATAGTCGATGATCGCGCTAATCGCGTTCTCGCCATAGCCGAGATTTTCCAGCGCCTCGGGCACCGTGCGGTTGATGATCTTGAAATAGCCGCCGCCGGCGAGCTTCTTGAATTTCACCAGCGCGAAATCGGGCTCGATGCCGGTGGTATCGCAATCCATCACCAGGCCGATGGTGCCGGTCGGGGCGACGACGGAGGCCTGCGCGTTGCGGAAGCCGTGATTGCGGCCCAGCTCCAGCGCCTTGTCCCAGGCGAGCATGGCGTGCTCGATCAGCCGTTTGTCCGGGCAGGAGGCATGGTCGAGCGGCACCGGATCGGTTGAAAGCTCCTCATAGCCACGGGCGTGTCCATGGGCGGCGCGGCGATGGTTGCGGATGACGCGCAGCATGTCGGCGCGGTTTTCCGTGTAACCGGGAAAAGCGCCCAGTTCCCGCGCCATTTCCGCGCTCGTCGCATAGGAGACGCCGGTCATGATCGCCGACATCGCGCCGCACAGCGCGCGGCCCTCATCGGAGTCGTAGGAAAGGCCGGAGGCCATCAGCAGTCCGCCGATATTGGCGAAACCGAGCCCGAGCGTACGGTAGATATAGGAAAGCTCCGCGATCTGTTTCGACGGGAACTGCGCCATCATCACCGATATCTCGAGAACGACAGTCCACAAGCGCACGGCGTGTTCGAATTTTTCCACGTCGAAGCGTTTCTCCCCGTCGCGGAAGGTCATCAGGTTCAGCGAGGCGAGATTGCAGGCGGTATTGTCGAGGAACATATATTCCGAGCAGGGGTTCGACGCCCGGATCGGCCCGCTCGCGCGGCAGGTGTGCCAGTCATTGATGGTGGTGTGGAACTGGATGCCGGGATCGGCACAGGCCCAGGCGGCGTGGCCGACCTGCTCCCACAAATCGCGCGCCTTCACTGTCTCGACCGGCTTGCCCGAAATGCGCCCGATCAGATCCCAGTCGCCATCCTCCTCGACGGCCTTGAGATAGGCGTCGTTCACGCGCACCGAATTGTTGGAATTCTGCCCCGAAACGGTCAGATAGGCTTCCGAGTCCCAGTCCGTGTCATAGGTCTCGAAGGCGATCGCGCTGTAGCCCTGGCGCGCGAACTGAATGACGCGCTGCACGTAATTGTCCGGGACGTTCAGCTTCCGCGCGGCCCTGATCTCGCGTTTCAGCGCCGGGTTTTTCTTCGGATCGAAGCAATCGTCGCCATCGGCCTCGCAATTGATGCAGGCGCGCATGATCGCGTTGAGGCGCTCCGCGCTGATTTTCGAACCGGTGACGAGAGCGGCAACCTTCTGCTCCTCGCGCACTTTCCAGTTGATATAGGCCTCGATATCGGGGTGATCGATATCGACGACGACCATCTTGGCGGCGCGGCGCGTCGTGCCGCCCGATTTGATGGCGCCGGCGGCGCGGTCGCCGATTTTCAGGAAGCTCATCAGGCCCGACGACTTGCCGCCGCCCGACAGCGGTTCATTCTCGCCGCGCAGCCTGGAGAAGTTGGAGCCGGTGCCCGAGCCATATTTGAACAGCCGCGCCTCGCGCACCCACAAATCCATGATGCCGTTCTCGTTGACGAGATCGTCCGAGACCGACTGGATGAAGCAGGCGTGCGGCTGGGGGTGCTCATAGGCCGTTTTCGACCGGACCAGCTGGCCGGTGACGTGATCGACGTAATGATGTCCCTGGCTCGGGCCGTCGATGCCATAGGCCCAATGCAAACCCGTGTTGAACCATTGCGGGGAATTGGGTGCGACCATCTGCATGGCCAGCATGTAGCGGTGCTCGTCATGGAAGGCACGGGCGTCTTCTTCGGATGAGAAATAGCCGCCCTTCCAGCCCCAGTAGGTCCAGGTTCCCGCCAGCCGGTCGAACAGCTGGCGCGCGTCCGTCTCGCTGCCATAGCGTTCGGCCTCGGGCAGTTCCGCGAGCGCCGTTTCATCGGCAACCGAACGCCAGAGCCAGGAGGGAACCGAATTTTCCTCAAATCGTTTCAGCCGGGCAGGGACGCCGGCCTTGCGGAAATATTTCTGCGCCAGAATATCCGCGGCTACCTGACTCCAATGCTCGGGCACCGCGAATTTCTCAAGCCGGAAAACGATCGAGCCGTCCGGATTTCGGATTTCGCTCGTCGCGTCCCGCAAAGCAATCGAATCATAGGGAGATTTCCCTTCCTCGGTAAACAGCCGTTCAATGCGCATTTCTTTGTCTTCCCCGTGATTTATCCCGATGCGCGGATACGCGCGACCGGGATCGCCATCAACGACCCTGCCGGCACTCTGCCACCGACGCCAAATTCCCGTTCAGGGCGGACCGCGTGTGCGCGCCCCGCTTGTTATTGCTCCCGATCGCCGAGCCGTAGCCGCACGGACAGAAAAGCGCTTTCCGCCCACGCCAATGCCCACAGGATTATCTCCTGCGAGACAGACCGGAGGCCTTGCGATACGCGGTTACCAAACCCGTTCCTGGGAGGTCGGGACTGATCATTCCCGACGAAGGTTCAGCCTCCACGATTCGGCTTTCAGCGTCAAGATATAGTGGTATTGTGGTTAATGGGCGCTAAATGTTGTGTATGCACGATGGAAAACCTGTGCATCAGCCACAGCGCGGATCAGAGAAAATCGCGGAATTTCAACGAAACAAGCGGGAAATTACGAGCACATATCAATCCCGGATAAACCGGACTCTCGAGAGTTGAGCCTATACCGATTCGTGGCCGCGGCGGGCGCGGATCGGCGCCAGGAACCAGTTTTCACGGGCGATCCCGCCATGCGCGCGCGGCTGGCCTGCCGGGCAGCGCACCGGGCCCGATGCGTGCGCGCCATCTTCAGGAGCCTTGGCCGGGTATTTTGGTCGCGGTTCACGCACTGGACATCGCGAAAGGAAAGGTGCGATAGTCCGCCGCGTTCGCAGCCGACAAGGGGCCAGTTGCACGTGGGTATTTTCAAGGAAATTTTCGCCTGGTGGACCGGCAATACGATCGGCACGCGGCTATTCACCATGCGCAAGGGTGAGCAGGTCGGCGAGGACGAGCTGGGAAACCGCTACTACCGGGAAAGGAACGGGACGCGCCGCTGGGTCATCTACCGCGATCTGGCCGAGGCCTCCAAGGTTCCCCCCGAGTGGCATGGCTGGCTGCATTACACGGTCGACGAGTTGCCGACCGACGAGGATTATGAGCAACGGCCGTGGCAGAAACCCCACCGCGCGAATATGACGGGGACGCCGCAGGCCTACCGTCCCGCCGGCAGCACGCTGGCGCATGGCGACCGTCCGCCGGCGACAGGAGACTATCAACCCTGGACTCCCGAAAAGGGTTGATTATGAACGCTGACATTGGGTTGAAGCCATGCCGGACGCCATACTCCCGGCGTCATGCTTCCGCCATCCTCCTACCGCAGAAAACGTCGAACATCCGGCATCCGCGATTATTCTGAAATACCAGTCCCGAGCGATGGACTAACCTGGACAGCCAAGGCGATGCAGCGAGCCCGATGCAATAATGTCAGAACAGGCGGCAGTCGGCCGGTCGGCGCCGTTCGGGCCATCGTCATGGGCGCGCTGATCCTGGCCGCTGCTCCTGCGGCGAAAGCCGATCAGATCGAAAACCCGATCGCGGTATTCGCGGCGCTGGACAAGGTCACCGCCCGAATCGAGCCCTTGGCAATTCCGATTGGCGAAACCGCCAAGTTCGGCGCGCTGAAAGTGACGCCGCGGATGTGCTATACGCGCCCACCCACCGAGCCGCCGCTGACAACCGCTTTCGTCGAGGTCAACGAAGTCAAACTGGACGGTGAGGAAGACCGGATCTTCACAGGCTGGATGTTTGCCCAGAGCCCGGGACTTCACGCCGTCGAGCATCCGGTATTCGATGTCTGGCTGACCAGCTGCAAGACGGATTCCGGCGAGGCTTCGGTGGAAAGCGAGAAAAAGTCGCCCGATCCCGCCAATGCCTCTTCCAGAAGGCCGTGAAAGGATTCGCGCGGGACCTCGATGGCGCCGAAACGGATCAGGTGATCTGTAACGAACTGGGTATCGAGCAGGGAAAATCCTCCATATTTCAGCCGTGCGGCCAGGTAGACGAGTGCGATCTTGCTGGCGTCGCGCTCCACGGCGAACATGCTTTCACCGAAAAATGCGGCTCCCAGATGGACGCCATACAGCCCGCCGACAAGACGCCCCTCGCGCCAGGCCTCCACGGTATGGCAATGACCAAGGTCGAACAGTTTGCGGTACAAGGTCCGGATCCGCGTGTTGATCCATGTGCTCCGCCGGTCGGGCCTTGACCCGGCGCAACCGTCGATCACGCCCTCGAAATCGGTATCGATGCGGATATCGAAGCGGTCTTGCCTGATCGTGCGCGCCAGACGCCGGGAGACGTGAATGGCGTCGAGAGGCAATATTCCCCGCCGTTCGGGCTCGATCCAGTAAAGCGCGTTGTCGTCGGCGCTCTCCGCCATCGGGAAAATACCGCACGCATAGGCCTTGAGCAGGCCCTGGGGCGTGATTTCGACCATGATGTCGTTGATGGAGCTCATGGCACAGATCGCCAGCGAATATCTTTTCGGGCAGTCAGTCTAGGACTTGTCGAGATAGTTTTCGAGCCAATGTATGTTGTAAATGCCATTCGCTATGTCCGGCTCTCCCAGAAGCCGCGTAAACAGCGGGATCGTTGTATCTATGCCGTCGATCACGAATTCGCTCAAGGCGCGCCGAAGCCGCATCAGGCATTCGTTGCGGTTGCGCGCGTGAACGATCAGCTTTCCCGTCAGGCTGTCATAGTAGGGCGGGATCGTGTATCCGGCATAGGCGCCTGAATCGACCCTGACTCCAAGACCGCCGGGGGGATGATACTGCGTGATCTTGCCCGGCGAAGGCATCAAGGTTTCGGGATTTTCCGCGTTGATGCGGCACTCGATGGCGTGCCCGTTAAAAACAATATCGTCCTGCGCGAAGCTCAGGCCGCCGCCCGATGCAATCCGGATTTGCTCGATGACAAGGTCGATCCCCGTGATCATCTCGGTAACCGGATGCTCGACCTGGAGACGGGTGTTCATTTCGATGAAATAGAATTCGCCATTCTCGTACAGGAACTCGACCGTGCCGACCCCGCGATAGCTTATCTTGCGCATGGCGCTGGCCACGGTTTCACCGATGCGGTCGCGCTGCTCGTCATTCAGCGCCGGGGAGGGGGCTTCTTCCCAGATTTTCTGATGGCGGCGCTGCAGGGAACAATCGCGCTCGCCCAGATGAACGGCGTCGCCGCGCCCGTCGCCGATCACCTGAATTTCGATATGTCTCGGCAGCGTGAGATATTTCTCCATATACATCGTGTCGTCGCCAAAAGCGGATTTCGACTCGGCGCGTGCCGTTGAAATGGCGCTCGACAAAGCGGCCGGTGTTTCCGCCACCTTCATGCCGCGTCCGCCGCCTCCCGCCGCCGCCTTGACAAGTATCGGATATCCGATTTCCTCGGCTATTTTCCTGGCCTTGGCGTCCGAACGGACCGCGCCGTCGGAACCCGGTACGACCGGCAGGCCAAGCTGCTTGACCGTTTCCTTGGCCTGAATCTTGTCGCCCATCAGCCGGATATGTTCCGATGTCGGGCCGATAAAGGTGATGCTGTGTTCCTCCAATATCTCCGCGAAGCGGGCGTTCTCGGAAAGAAATCCGTAGCCGGGATGCACCGCATCGGCATTGGTGATCTCGCAGGCCGACAGGATATGCGGGATATTGAGATAACTTTCCGTGGCCTGCGGCGGGCCGATGCACACCGCCTCGTCGGCGAGTTTCACATGCATGGCGTCGGCGTCGGTGGTCGAATGGACCGCCACGGTGGCGATGCCGAGTTCCTTGCATGCGCGCTGAATGCGAAGCGCGATTTCTCCGCGGTTGGCGATGAGGATTTTGTCGAACATTACCCGTGCCGCAACGTGATTTACTCGATTATGACGAGCGGTTCGCCGAACTCGACCGGCTGCCCGTCTTCAACCAGGATGGAGGTTACCCTGCCGGCGCGCGGTGAGGGGATATGATTCATCGTTTTCATGGCCTCGACGATCATCACGGTCTGGCCCTCGCTGATCTCGCTGCCGACTTCGACGAAGGCCGTCGCGCCGGGCTCCGGCGAGCGGTAGGCGGTTCCGACCATCGGCGAAACAACGGTGCCGGGATGTGCGGCGAGATCGGAACCCCTGCTGGAAGCATCGCTCTCCACGCGTGCGGCAGGCGGCGGAGAGGCTTGCATCACGGCCGTGGCCGGAGCAGCTCCGCGGGCGACACGCACGCGCAGGTCCTTGCGTTCGATTTCGATTTCGGTGAGCCCGGTTTCGGTCAGGAGATCGGCAAGTTCGCGGATTAGGTCTTGTTCGGATTTTTTTGTCTTGTCGGTCATTCTGCTTCCGCGGTTTTGCCAAGCTGGTCGGCAATGGCTTCGATGGCCAGTTCGTATCCCTTTACTCCAAAACCGCAAATCACGCCAACACAGCCGCGTGAAATATAGGAATGGTGCCGGAACTCCTCGCGTCGAAAAATATTCGATAGATGCACTTCCACGCAAGGAATGTCGACGGCAAGCAGGGCGTCGAGCATGGCGACGGAGGTGTGGGTGTAGGCGCCCGCATTGACGATCAGGCCACCGCCCTTGATGCGCGCCTCCTGGATCCAGTCGACGAGCTGGCCCTCCTCGTTGCTTTGCCGGAATTCGACCTGCAGGCCGAACTGTCCGGCACTTGTTTCGGTCCGCTGCTGCACCTGCTCGAGCGTCTCGTGACCGTAAATCTCCGGCTCCCGCTTGCCGAGCAGATTGAGATTGGGGCCGTTCAGGACATAGATCG
>JAJFHO010000165.1 GCA_021775575.1 Hyphomicrobiales bacterium | reverse complement strand
CACTTGCTCGCCGACATCAGCTTGACCGCTTTTTCGGTGCCGTTGCGGCAGGGCGTACATTGCCCGCAGCTTTCATCTTCAAAGAATTTCATCAGGTTCAGCGCCACGTCCTTCATGTCGTCCTTGTCCGACAGGATGACGACGGCGTGGGAGCCGACAAAGCAGCCATGTTCTTCCAGCGTGCCGAAATCGAGCGGAATATCGGCCATCGATTCCGGCAAGATGCCGCCAGATGGCCCCCCCGGCAGATAGCCTTTGAAGGCATGGCCATCAGCCATGCCGCCGCAATGCTCCTCAACCAGCTCGCGCGCCGTCGTACCGGCTGCCACAAGCTTGACGCCGGGTGCCTTCACGCGGCCCGAAACCGAATAGCTGCGCAAGCCCTTCGCGCCATTTTTCCCTTGTGCGGCAAACCACTCCGGGCCTTGCTTGAGAATCTCCGGAATCCAGTAGAGCGTCTCGACATTATTGACGAGCGTCGGCCGGTTGAAGATACCGACCTGCGCCACGTAAGGCGGGCGGTGGCGCGGCAGGCCGCGCTTGCCTTCGATGGACTCGATCATCGCCGACTCTTCGCCGCAGATATAGGCGCCGGCGCCCCGGCGCAGATGAATTTCCGTATGCCCCGCGAGGCCGGCCTTTTCGACTGCAGCGATCTCCTGCAGCAATATTTCCCGCGCCGCCGGGTATTCGTCGCGCAAATAGATGTAGACCGCATCCGCCTCAACCGCCCAGGCGCCGATCAGCATGCCTTCCAGGAAGGCGTGCGGATTGGTCTCCAGATAATAGCGGTCCTTGAAGGTGCCGGGCTCGCCCTCGTCGGCATTGACGGCCATCAGGCGCGGCTTGGCCTCGGCCCGGACAAACCCCCATTTGCGGCCTGTCGGAAAGCCCGCGCCGCCAAGACCCCGCAGGCCGGCGTCAGAGAGAAGTTCAATCACTTTCTCAACAACAATTTCGCCGGAAACACATTGCTTCAGAAGAGAATAGCCGCCTTCATTCTCATATGACTCGAAGTCTTTATATGCAGGAATATCGGGATGCAGATGCCCCTTTTTGACCGTGCTCAACACGCTGTCGGCGTCAATCCGGTGGAGATGCTTGTGGCCCGCCTCGCAGACAGGCGCGCTATCGCAACGGCCCATGCAGGGCGCGCGCAAGACCCGCACACCCTCTGGCGCTTTCTTTTCCAGCTCGGCAATCACCTGCTCCGCGCCGGCCAGCATGCAACTCAACGAGTCGCAAACGCGAACCGTCACCGGCGCGGGGCGGTCCTCGCCGTCGCGCACAATGTCGAAATGGGCGTAGAAGGACGCAACTTCATAGACCTCCGCCATGGAAATCTTGAGTTCCTCGCCCAGCGCCTGAAGATGGCCCGCGGACAAACAGCCTTCAGCATCCTGGATGAGGTGGAGATGCTCAATGAGCATATCGCGCCGGCGCGGGATATCGCCCAGAAGCCTCGCCACGGCTTCGCGCTCACTGCCCTTGAGGAATCGCCCCTTGGGAAACACCGGAGCCTTGCGCCGGCCCGATCCAGGATGGATGCGGCGGTTTGCGCCGTCGTTCGACATATCGTTCATGTGCCTAATTCAACCGTTCTAGGATTTCTCAACTTGCCAATGCCTGCTGCATGGTTTCAGCTATGGACTGCGTGTTCGGGGCGATGTGCACACCCGCGCCGCGCAGCGCCTTGATCTTGTCGTCCGCGCCGGCACGGCCAAACATGGTGAGCGTGCCCGCATGACCCATCCGCCGCTCGGGTGGCGCATGGCGGCCGGCGATGAGCGCAACGACCGGTTTCGAGGCTTTGGCGGACTTCAGATAATCCGCCACCATCTCCTCCTCCGCGCCGCCAATCTCGCCGATCAGAATGATGCCTTGCGTCTCAGTGTCCTCGATGAACATTTTGAGACAGTCGACAAATCCGATCCCATGCACCGGATCGCCGCCGATACCGACCGTCGTGGACTGGCCGAGCCCGGCGGCGCTGGTCTGGGCGACAATCTCGCTGGTCAGCGTCGCGGAGCGCGAAACGATACCGATCGAGCCGGGGCGGCCATGCACGGTGGTCATGACTCCGAGCTTGCAGCCGCCTGGTGTAAGAACGCCTTGCGAGTTCGGGCCGACGAGCTTTGTCTTCGCGCCCTCCAGCGCCGCCCTGACGCGCACTGCATCGAGAACCGGCACGCGTTCGGTAACGCAAACGACAACGCCGACCTCCGCCTCGATCGCCTCGATCATCGCGGCCGCAGCATTCGCAGGCGGAACGAAGACCAGGCTTGCATCAGCTCCGGTTTCCGTCATGGCTTCGGCGACCGTATCAAACACCGGCACGTCCAGATGGCGGATGCCGCCCTTTCCCGGGCGAACCCCGGCAACGACATTCGTACCGTAAGCCATTGCGCGTTCGGTATGATAGGAGCCGGTGCGCCCGGTAATGCCCTGAACAAGCACGCGGGTATCGGGACCAACGAGTATGGCCATCAGGCGGCCTCCTTCTTAACGTTCCCGACAGCCTTCTCGATTGCGTCGCCCATATCGGCGGCATCGATAAACGCGATGCCGTAATTGCGGAGCAGCGTGCGCCCGTAATCGGCGTTGTTGCCGGCAAAGCGCAGCACGATGGGAAGGCTGCGGCGGTTGCGTTTGAGAGAAATACCGATCCCTTCGGCAATCGTGTCGCAACGCTGCAATCCGCCGCCGTGGACATTGACCAAAACCACTTCGACATTGGGATTGTCCAGCAGCAAATCGAAACCGCCGGCGATGTCGAGACTGGTCGCAGTTGTCCGGATATCCATGAAATTCGCAGGCTTTCCGCCCGCGTCGGTAAGCATGTCATGGGTCGCAAGCGCTAAGCCCGCGCCATTCACGACCACCCCGATATTGCCGTCCATGCGCACGTAATTTATCTCGTTCGCCTGCGCCTTCATTTCGACCGGATCGAGTTCGTCCTTGTCGTGCAAACCTTTAAGGTCGGGATGGCGGAACATCGCGTTGTCATCGAGCACCATCTTCACATCCAAGGCAATGAGGTCGCCGGATTTAGTTACGGCTAAAGGATTTATTTCAATAAGGCTGGCATCGACTTCCACGAATGCCTTGATCAGAGCCTCAAACAGATCAACTGCCTTCTTTTCGAGCTTCCCGGCCAGTTTCAAGCTTTTGGCAAATGCCTGAAAGGCGGAAGTCTTTGCTCCGCCATCAAGGTCGACCGCCAACGACTTTATGATCGACGGATTGGCCGCGGCGCGCTCCTCGATATCCTCTCCCCCTTGCTCCGCGCCCAAAAGCGCAACCTTGCCAAGCCGCCGCTCGACAAGCACCGCAAGATAGAGAACGCGCTCCGCCTCGACTGTCTCTTCCACATAGACCCGGTCGACCCTGCGTCCCTCCGGGCCGGTCTGCTTGGTCACCAGCGCAAGACCCAGAAGTTCTTCCGCGGTCCGGCCAACCTCCGCCGCGGAATCAACCAGCTTTATGCCGCCCGCCCTGCCGCGGCCGCCGGCATGGACCTGCGCCTTGACGGCAAACCGGTTGCCCGGCAGCCCGCGCGCGGCGCGCTCGGCGGCGGCAACACTCTCGGCCACCTTGCCCTGAGGCACCGGCACGCCGTAGCGTCCCAATATTTCTTTTGCCTGGAATTCGTGAAGGTTCATCCGTCCGTCCCCTTGTTCCGCCCTCTCCCCAAAAGATGGACCCCCTTCCTATTGTTGGCCCTCGCGACGAATAGATGCAACGCTCAAAATCGCAGCCCAACCGGTTTCAGACAAATTGGCTTCGGCTATCTGTTGATTGGCTCCGGCTATCTGGTATGCAAAATACCATATACCAGCGTAGGGAGCCTGTCGACTTCCCCATCTATTGCCTGCCGCATCATGTTGGCAGTGCCGGCGCGCCGATCCAATAACGACAATTTTTTGGCCCGATTGCAGGGCCACATCATAGATTTATTGCCAACCCGATATCGCTGGCATACAATCGACCAAATACCAAATTGCTTTGTGCCGGGTGGCACGGGGGGATTTGAATTTCCGTTTACCGTCATTGAAGCCAACGGTTTCGACAGTTGGCGGAATGGCCGATCATTGTTTTGATCGGCGCAAAAAGCGCATAGGATCGCAATCTGTGGCGCCGCAGCGCTAACCATCAAGGGAGGAAAATTATGATCCATTCCAGACGCAAGCTTCTGGGTTTAGGGCTCGCATTGGGCGTTGGCCTGGCCGCGTTCGGCTTGCCGAAAACAGCCATGGCCTTTGAACCTCAAAAGCCAATCGAGTTTGTCGTAATGGCCGGCAAGGGCGGCGGCGCTGACAAGGCCGTACGGTTTATGCAAAGCATCATCGCCAAGCACAAACTGGCCCCGGTTCCAGTCACACCGATCAACAAGCCGGGCGGTTCGGGCGCCGAAGCGCTTGTCTATCTGAAGCAGAAGAAGGGCGACAATCACACGATCATGTTCACCCTGAACAGCTTCTACACCACCCCGCTCCGCCAGCCGGCGTTGGGCGTGAACATCGAGAACTTCACCCCGGTCGCCCGCATGGCCGAAGACACCTTCTGCCTGTGGGTCAATTCCGACCGCAAGGATATCAACTCTGTCGATGACTTCGTGAAAGCCGCGAAGGCCAAGGGCAAGGACTGGATCATGGCCGGCACGGGCAAGGCGTCCGAAGACAATCTGCTGACCGATTTCCTGAACTCCGCCTATGGCCTGCAGATGAAATATGTCCCCTATAAGGGTGGCGGCAAGGTTGCCAAGGAACTCGCTGGCAACAATGCGAACTCGACCGTGAACAATCCGTCCGAGCAACTCGGTTTCTTCGAGGCCGGCACGACGAAGCCCCTCGCCTGCTTCACGCCGGAGCGCATCGGCCTTTTCAAGGATGCCCCGACATTCAAGGAAATCGGCAAGGATTTCGTCTATTTCATGCAGCGCACCGTGGTTGGCGCACCGGGCATGAGCAAGGACGCGGCCAGCTATTACCAGGGCCTGTTCACGAAGGTCTTCAATTCAGAAGAGTGGCAGGGCTACATGAAGAAGAAGGCTCTCCAAGGTGACATGCTGTCCGGCAGCGCTCTGATGGATTACTGGAAGCGCGAACGCGACATCCATAAGCAGATGCTCATCAAGATGGGCGCCATAAAGGGCTAAGTCGCCCCTGTTTTCGCGAATCTGAAGGGGGGAGATCTCCGGTCATGCGCAAGGCTGAATTTGTTATGGCCGCTGTGATGGGGATCTTCTCCCTTTATCTTATGTGGAAGAGCGCCGAACTACCGGTCGGCTGGATACCCGAAGAAGGACCGGGAGGCGGCGCCTGGCCGTTCTGGCTGTCGGCTGTAATGCTGATTTGCTGCGTCCTTATCCTGATCAACTGGTACCGCAGAAAAACGCCGCCTTCGCAATCCGATGAAGTCTATATGGACAGGGGCACCACAGTCGCCGTCGGCCTGGTGGCCGGCTCGCTGATTGTCACGGTCGCGCTTTTTTATGTGATCGGGGTCTACGGCGCCCTGCCCCTCTTTATGATTTTCTATGTTCGCTACCTTGGCCGGCATTCCTGGCCGGCAACCGCGGCGATGGCGGCAATTGCGCCGGTCGCAACTTTTTTCTTTTTCGATATCGCCTTGAAAATCACCCTGCCGAAAGGTCTTCCCATCATCGAAGAGACCATCTTCTACCCGCTGTACAAGATCTTCCTCTAGGCGGACGGCAGCGCGGGACATGCAAATAACAATGAACAGTTGCGGGAAGCGCCATGGTTGAGATTATCACTCTCCTCTGGAACGGGTTTGCGATTGCGTTCGAGCCGGTGAACCTGATGCTGATCATCGGCGGCTGTACGGTCGGACTTTTTATCGGCGCGATGCCCGGACTGGGGTCTGTCAACGGCGTGGCAATCCTCCTGCCGCTGACATTTCTGGTCCCCCCGACCGGCGCCATCATGTTCCTGGCCGCCATCTATTACGGCGCCATGTATGGCGGGGCGATCAGTTCGATCATGCTTGGAATACCCGGCGCGTCGACCGCCGTGGCGACAACCTTCGACGGCCGGCCGCTGGCCAAGCTGGGCATGGCGGACAAGGCGTTGACGGCCGCGGCCGTCGCATCATTCGTCGGTGGTTCGATCTCGGTACTGCTGTTCACCTTCCTGGCGCCGCCGCTCGCTCATGTCGCGCTGCGTTTTGGCGCCCCGGAAGAATTCTCGCTGATGATGCTGGCGTTCGCGACATTTATCGGGCTCGGCGGCGACGACATCCCGAAAACGATTTTTTCGATCTGCATAGGCCTGGTCCTGGCCGCGGTCGGTCTCGATATCATTTCCGGCGAACCGCGGCTCGTCTTCGGCAACATCACCGGATTCCTGCACGGCATCAATTTCCTCGTTCTCGCCATCGGAATTTACGGGATCGGCGAGATGCTGTGGACGGTCGAAGAGCATTACAAGGCCGGCGGCAAAAGCATGATGTCGGATGCCGTCATCACCGTTCAGCGGACGATGGCCAATCTGAAAGAATTGCTGGGCACATGGAAGACCGCGCTTATGGGCTCCTTCCTGGGTTACTTCGTCGGCATACTGCCGGCGGCCGGCGCGACGCCCGGTTCATTGATGGCCTATGGCATCGCCAAGCAGATTTCCCACGAGCCGGAGAAATTCGGCAAGGGAGCCGTCGAGGGCGTGGTAGCGCCGGAATCAGCCAATAACGCGGCGAGCACCGGCTCGATGCTGCCGATGTTGACGCTCGGCATTCCCGGGTCGCCGACAACCGCAATCCTGCTCGGCGGCATGGTCATTTGGGGTCTCGAACCCGGGCCCCGCCTGTTCACCGATCACGCCGATTTCGTATGGGGCCTGATTGCGTCGCTCTATGCCGCCAACTTCTTCGCGGTGATTATCAACATCGCTTTCATACCGGCCTTCATCTGGGTCCTGAAGCTGCCTTTCACGCTGCTCGCTCCGATCATTTTTGTGCTCTGCCTGATCGGCGGATACGCGCCGACCCAGGATATGCACGATGTCTGGCTGATGATCATCTTCGGCATTGTCGGCTATCTGATGCGCAAGCTGGACTATCCCCTGGCGCCCGCCGTCCTTGCGATTGTGCTGGGGCCGCTGGCGGAACCGGCCTTGCGTCAGTCGCTGCTGATCAGCAGCGGCGAATTCTCGATCTTCTTTACGCGCGTATACTCCGCGCCAATCATGATATGCGCGCTGATTTTGCTGTTCCTGCCGCTGCTGAAACCTGTCATTCGGCTTGTCGGCGGGCGCAAGACGGCGCGGCGCTGAACCGAGGACGAGACATGGATATGCCGGTCGCCAACAGACGTGACGCGGTAAATTGATATTGCAGCGTATACGGCCTCTGGTGTATGGTATACCAGTAAACCACAATGGTGGATGACGGGCTCACAAGGCCGCGAAACCCGGCGTTTTTCAGGCGTGAAGCATGGTCAATTTGCAACTCGACATAAAGCCGATCGATGAGGGCTTCAGCCTCAAGGTCAAAATCTACGAGTCGCTGAAAAGCGCCATCATGAAGATGAATATTTATGATGACGAAACCGAGTTGCGGCTTGACGAACGGCGCCTTTCCGAACAATTCGGTATCTCCAGGACGCCCTTGCGCGAGGCGCTGGCCCGGCTGGACCAGGAAGGTCTGGTGCGCATCGTGCCGCGCCGCGGAATCTATATCGTCCGAAAATCGAAAGCTGAAATACTGGAGATGATCACCGCCTGGGCCGCCCTGGAAAGCATGGCCGCCCGGCTCATTACGCAAGACGCCGGCGACGATGAAATAGCTACTCTGCGCGAGCTGTGCAGCACCTTCGGCGGCGAAGGCGTCAAGGCGCGGATCGATGAGTATTCCGATGCCAATATCCGCTTTCACCAGGCCATTTTGTCAATGAGCAAGTGCAATCTGCTGAATGACCTTGCACAGGGCCTGTTTATGCATGTTCGCGCCATCCGGGCGCGCACGATTTCGGAAAAAGACCGCGTCGACCGTTCGATTGTCGACCACATGCACATCATCGAAGCGCTGGAAGCGCGCGATACTGATCTCGCTGAACGGCTGGTGCGCGAACATACCCTGAATTTGAAATCACACGTCGAGCGATATGTGAACATGGATTAGGGCGCACGCTATCCTGTCCTGACTGAAATGAGAGGAGGGTCGCTCATGCCGACCACGGCAACGGACACGTTACGAAAAAAAAGCACGGAGAAGGCGGTCATTTCCGGCGGCCATCTGGTTGCCAAGGCGCTGAAGGCGGAAGGCGTGGACACTATTTTCACGCTGTGCGGCGGCCATATCATCGATATCTACGACGGTTGCGTCGATGAAGATATCCGGATTATCGACGTGCGCCACGAGCAGGTCGCGGCCCATGCCGCCGACGGCTATGCGCGCCAGACCGGCAAGCTCGGCTGTGTCGTCACCACGGCGGGACCCGGCTGCACCAACGCCATAACCGGCATCGCGACCGCCTTCCGCTCGGAGAGCCCGGTGCTGCATATCGGCGGCCAGAGCGCGCTGGTGCAGTGGAAGATGCAAGGTCTCCAGGACCTCCCCCATGTCGACATTATGAGGCCGATCACCAAATTCGCGTCGACCGTCATGTCCACCGAACGTGTCGCCGACATGGTGTCAATGGCGGCGCGGGAGTGTTTTAACGGTGGCTACGGCCCCTCCTATCTCGAGATACCGCGCGACGTTCTCGACCGCGAGATCGAGACCAAGAATGCGGTCATCCCCGAACCGGGCAAGTATCGGGCTTCCGTAAAATCGATCGGCGACCCGGCCGACATTGAAAAGCTCACCGATCTGCTTGTGAACGCGGAGCGCCCCGCCATTTTATACGGCCAGCAGGTTTGGGCGGCGCGCGGGCATGAGGAAGCGATCGCGCTTCTGCGGGGTCTCGATATTCCCGGTTACTTCAACGGCGCCAGCCGCGGCCTGTTGCCGCCGGGCGACCCGCATCATTTCGACCGGACGCGCCGCGCGGCATTCGAAAAGGCCGATGTCATCGTAATCGTGGGCACCCCTTTCGACTTCCGCATGGGCTATGGCAAGCGCATTTCCAAAGACCTCACGCTGGTCCAGGTCGACCAGGGCTACAATATGGTCGGCAAGAACCGCGATGTGGACCTCGGCATTGCCGGCGATCCGGGCGCAGTTCTCGGCGCCGTGCTCGACGCCGCCAACAGCCGGCTGAAAAACGACAAACGGCAAAAGCGCCAGGAATGGATGCAGGAGCTGCGGGCAATCGAGATTGAGCGGACCGACAAGCTGATGCCGCTGTTCATGTCCGACCAGACCCCGATTCATCCCTATCGCGTCGCTTGGGAGATCAACGAATTTCTCGGTGACAACACGATCTATATTGGTGATGGCGGCGATGTTGTGACGATTTCGGCGCAAGCCGTGCGCCCGCGCGCACCCGGGCAGTGGATGGATCCAGGAGCGCTGGGCTCGCTCGGCGTCGGAACCGGCTTCGCCATCGCCGCGGGGCTCGCCCACCCGGACAAGGAGGTGCTTTGCTATTATGGCGACGGCTCCTTCGGCATGACCGGCTTCGATATGGAAACCGCGAACCGCTTCGGCGTGCCCTATCTGGCCGTCATCGGCAACAATTCGGCAATGAACCAGATCCGCTATGGCCAGCTCGCCAAATATGGCGAGCAGCGCGGCAATGTCGGCAACCTGCTGGGCGACGTGCCATTCGGCACATTCGCCGAAATGCTTGGCGGTCACGGCGAGGAAGTCCGCGACCCGAACGAGATCGGGCCGGCGCTGCGGCGCGCCCGTGAGGCGATCGCCAAGTCCGGCAAATCGGCGGTGGTGAATATCTGGGTCGATCCGAAGGAATATGCACCGGGCACCAAAGCCCAGACGATGTACAAATAGCAACGGAGAGAGATGGCCGGTCCCTCCCCAATATCCCAATCGATCAAGAGGCAAAAATGGGCAAAGCACTCGAAGGCGTCCGCATTCTCGACATGACACATGTTCAATCGGGACCAACCTGCACGCCGCTCCTGGCATGGTTCGGCGCCGATGTGATCAAGGTCGAACGACCGGGCGTCGGCGACGCCACGCGCGGCCAGCTGCGTGATATTCCTGATGTGGACAGCCTCTATTTCACGATGCTGAACCACAACAAGCGCTCGATCACACTGAACACCAAGTCCGAAAACGGCAAGGAAATCTTCGAAGGGCTGCTCAAGGCCTGCGATGTGATGGTGGAGAATTTCGCGCCCGGCGCCCTCGACCGGATGGGCTTTTCCTGGGAGCGGATTCAGGAGATCAATCCGCGCCTCGTCTACGCATCGGTGAAGGGCTTCGGACCGGGCCCCTATGAAGATTGCAAGGTTTACGAAAACGTCGCCCAATGCACCGGCGGCTCCGCCTCGACGACAGGGTTTCTTGACGGCCCCCCGCTGGTGACCGGTTCACAGATCGGCGACTCCGGTACAGGCCTTCATCTCGCTCTCGGCATTGTCACGGCACTTTATCATCGTGAAAAGTCCGGCAGGGGCCAGCGCGTCCTTGCCGCCATGCAGGACGGCGTGCTCAATCTTTGCCGCGTCAAGCTGCGCGACCAGCAGCGCCTGCAACATGGCCCGCTGAAGGAATACAGCCAATGC
>JAJFHO010000164.1 GCA_021775575.1 Hyphomicrobiales bacterium | reverse complement strand
GGAGGCGAATTCATCACAGAGATGTATCGGGTTGTCGTCACCGGACAGATCCGCAAAAATCTGAACGTCATCGGAATTAATTTTCTTGGCGTGGCTGGCCGACATGCCGACCGACAACTCTTCAAAGAAGTAGCCATGCCGCGCGTCCCCGTTTTTGACTATGGCGTCCATTTAAGATGCTTCCCTCGCAAATTATACGTTTTTCGCAATGCACAATAAACAGGGGCGGCAAATGC
Organism: Hyphomicrobiales bacterium; assembly: GCA_021775575.1. Classification (GTDB taxonomy): domain Bacteria; phylum Pseudomonadota; class Alphaproteobacteria; order Rhizobiales; family Methyloligellaceae; genus JAJFHO01. Next base: position 60,111 of record JAJFHO010000164.1, on the reverse strand, counting down.
TGCAACTGCGTCATAAGTAGGTATTGCCCTGACCGAATCCGGCTCGCCATATCCCGCCCAAGTGGAATTAACTCTATTTTTAAGGGCATTGCGTAGAGTTTCGCGCATTCCGTGCTGCAGAGCGGGCTGTCGAAGGATTCGGTGGCCTGCGGGAAATGGGCGCGTATCTATGTGTTGGCTGGCGGCGGTCGCCGTCTAGACGGGGGATGGAGAACAAAATGTCAGTTGATCTTTCGATGCCGGTACTCGTTGTCGATGACTATAAGACAATGATCCGAATAATTCGCAACTTATTGAAGCAACTGGGTTTTTCTAATGTCGACGATGCCTCTGACGGTAAGGCAGCGCTTGAAAAACTGAACGGCAAGAAGTACGGCCTGATAATTTCGGACTGGAATATGGAGCCGATGACCGGCTACGAGCTTCTCAAGGAGGTCCGGACCAACGAGACCATGAATCGGACGCCATTCATCATGGTGACTGCGGAATCGAAGACGGAGAATGTGATCGCCGCCAAAAAGGCCGGCGTAAACAATTACATCGTCAAGCCGTTCAATGCGGCGACGCTGAAGCAGAAAATCGACGCGGTCTTCGGCGACTGACGCTTTGCGTTGATCTATCACCGCGGACCGATTCGTCCGCTGCAAGCCTGACTTTTTCGCCGACGGGAGCTTTGCATGGTTTCTCGCGACAATACTGAATTGCATGCTGCGGTGGAGCGGCTGCGGAAATGCAAAGATCTGGATCTCGATGACGCACTTGCTCTTGCCGAGACATCGGTGCGTGCCCTGACCAAGTTTGCCAAGACGCACGACGCCGATACGGATGTCAAGCTGCAGGCAGTTGCCGGCAAAGTCGCGAGCCTAAAAGAAGGGATTTCCCTTCTTCAAGCCAATCACCTTCGCCATACGCATATTCCGGAAGCCGGACGCGAACTGGAGGAAACGCTCGCGGCGACCGAAACTGCGGCGTCAAGCATCATGGAGGCCGCCGAGGCGATCATGGATGCCGACCGGTCTTGCCCCGATGCTTATCTGGAGACCGTCAATGAACACGTCATGGCGATTTTCGAGGCATGCGCCTTCCAGGATATAACCGGACAGCGCATCTCGAAGGTTCGCGAGAATCTGGACTCCATTAAAACCCGGGTTGCCCGCTTCGCGGACGCCGTGAGTACCACGGATTCCCAGACGCCCGTTTGCGATAAGGAAGAAAAGCGCAAAAAACGCAAGAAGGACCTCATACTCAACGGCCCCGCCGGCGAAGGCGAAGGCGTCAGCCAGGACGATATCGATTCGCTCATGGCCGGTTGACAGCACTCGGCAACTTCAAAAATCCCGCTTACCACACCAGTCGGGCCTGGGCAGCCACAGGCTGCATGGTCGTACCGGTGAACAGCTCCGTGATCGCCTCCGCATCCGCCGAGCCGTCACCGCCCGCCTGCGCCAGATGCAGGCCGCTGGCGACGAACAGTGCGTCCACGCCAGCCTTGGCCGCACCCTCCATATCGGTCTTCAGCCCATCGCCGATCGCGATGACGCGCTCGCGCGCAATCGCCTCGCCTCGCAATGTCGCGGCAAGTTCGAACGCCATGTCATAGATGGGCGGATGCGGTTTGCCGGTGTAGGTCACGTCCCCGCCCAGCTTTTCGTACGCCGCGGCCAACGCGCCGGCGCAATAGACCAGCCGGTTACCGCGTTCCACCATCAGGTCGGGATTGGCGCAAATCATGGGTAGCTTCCGCGCTGCCAGCAGACCCAGCAATTCGCCATAGTCGTCCGGTGTCTCTAAAGTGTCGTCATACAATCCGGAACAGATAACCAGATCGGCATGCTCGGGCGATGCAAAATCGAGCTCCAGCCCCTCGAAGGTGCCCCGGTCCCGCTCCGGGCCGAGATGAAATAGTTTCCGGTCCCGGTTTTTCTCCAGAAGACCGCGCGTCACATCGCCAGACGTCACCAGCCCGTCCCAGGCGTCCGCGGCAACATTCAGCATTTCGAGCTGTTGCGCCACGCCCTGCCGTAAACGCGGCGAATTGGAAATCAGCACAATAGTTCCGCCGGCGGCGCGAAAATGCCGGCACGCCGCACCGGCGGCGGCGAAGGCCCGTTCGCCATTGTGCATAACGCCCCAAATGTCGCACAGCCACAGATCATAGCGGGACGACAGCGGGGCAATAGAAGGAAGCAGCGTTACTGCGGGTGGTTCGGCGCACATAGCCGCTTGCCTAGTGGCATGGAAAGGAGGGGTCAAGCGGCATCTTCGAGTTTACGCGGCGGCGGCATTCTCCTTTGCACCGAACACTTCGGGGCGTACCGGACGCGGTTCCGAAAAGAGATAGCCCTGGCCAAGGCGAACATGATGATCGAGCACATTGGCAAGGCTGCGTTCATCCTCGATTTTCTCGACGATGAGTTGCATGCCATAACGCTCCAGATAGCTTTTCATGTCGACCGCATGAATTCGGGCGCCCGCCTCCACCATGCCGTTCAGGAACAGATCGGCCGTTAGCTTGAGGGTGCGAAAGCCCATGTCGTGCAACTCCTGGAAATCAATATCCAGATCCGACACCTGATCGAGCGAGAAACGGAAGCCCAGCGCCGCGAGAGCCGCAAGGCTCTCGCGCTCCATTGGCCCGCAATTGGCAATCACGGGCTGGCTGAATTCGAAATACATGCTGTCGGACAATTCCCGGTTCTGCTCCATGAAAGCGATGAATTCGTGGAAGAACTCCGGATCGAGCAGAGAATGAACCGAGATATTGCAGAAAACGCCGCGCGCGCTTGATCGCTTCTCAAGGCGCCTGAGCACCTGAACGCTGCGAAACAGCATGACATTGTCAATGACGGGCATAACGCCGGCGCTTTCGGCAATGGAGAGATAGTCGTTGGGCAGAATAACCTTGCCGGTCTCGTTCTTAAGTCGCGTCAGCGCCTCATAGTAGCGGACGCGCCGTTGCGGAATAATCATGATCGGCTGCAGATAGAGTTCAATCTTGTTCGCTTCGATCGACCGCCGGACCTCCTCCAGCATAAGCGACTCGACCTCGCTGGGATCCAGTCTTGGAATATCCTCCAAATCGGCGTGGAACCTGTCTTCATCTTCAGGCAGCAGAAGGCCCGCGGGCACACCGACTGCATCTTCTTCGTCTATCCCGGCGGTATCCATCGCTGCTGAATCGGAAACAAATTCACGCATGACCTGTCGGTTTGCAGCGTCGGCCGCCACGCGTTCAGCCAGCTGCTTCACCAGCGTTTCGAGAATTTTGAATTCGGCCGAGAGCTCGTCATGACGTTCCCTGGTCTCGATATTCACCTGGCTTCTCAGGGCCTCAAGCCGGGCATCGAGCCGTTCCGTCTCTCCGGTCAGCCGTTTCAGCAAAGCGGCCGCGTCGACATTGGCGCTGAATTTGTCCGCCTTGTCGAGAAGAGGTTTGATGCTGTCAACGCGCTGCGTAAGGATATCAAGCTGTTCGTCCGCCGCCGACGCCTGGCTTACCCGTTTCACGTCTTTCGCAATAGCGGCAAAAGATGTCTCGAGCTTAGCGAGACGCTGGCCGGAATTACCTTGTGCCAGCGACCGGGTGAGCGCCATATGCGACGACGCGATTACGAGAAAAGTGGCGACGCCGCCAATTGCGGACGCGACCAGTCCGAGCCCGGCCTGAACATAAAGACCGGCGCCGAAAGCCAGTGCCGCGGTAAACATGGCGAGCAGGACAATCGCGCTCAAGACCGGATGCCGGCCCGCCTGCTTCGTCTTTTCCCTCGTTAATCGTGTCATGCCGTTTCAAAAACGAATCAGTTGGACATGCTTTTCCTGACTGTCTGCGAAGCGATGGCACAGGGCAACACGCTTTTTTGCCGAATTCCACAGCCCGGCAACGGCACAGATTGTGTGCCCGCGACAGTGGCGCCAGACCCCCAGAGCCGATCACGGGATATCAATCGACCTCAATTCTATTTTATCAAGCGTTACGTCTGCCCGCCGATCGACCCTCTATTCTAGACGCTTAGATTTCGGCGTAGTTCGCAATTTGCGTGCGCTGGACACCTGATGTTGGGAGGGACTTCTGCATGAAGAAATTTATGAGTTTTCGCAAAGCACTCGCCGCAACCGCCGCTATCGCGGCGACCGGCGTTGTACTCACCGGCCTTACCATTGGAGACGCCCGTAGCCAGATGAAAGCCTGTTGCGATGACGGCGCGGTTAAATATTCCCAGGACCTCTGGGCCGCGATGGCAAAGACCGGTCTCGTGGGCAAGAGTTTGAAAGCAGACAAGCCCTATAAGGGTATGGCGCCGCATGGGGCGATCCTGGAGACGATCACATCGGAAGTGACCGTCGGCAGTCAGAAGGGCAAGGTCATCGTCAAGCGCAACTATGGCGGCGAAGGCGTTAGCATCGACTCCGTGTCCAAGGACCGCGGCAAATTCCTCAAGGCCGTCACCGTCATGTTCAAGCGCGAGAAGGGATACGACGCGGACAATAACGACTGGTTCTGGGTCAAATACAAAGCCGACGGATCGCTGCACACCAATCCGAAAGGCATGATGCTGGCCGGACGCGTCATGAAAGGCGCCGACAAGGGCTGCATTGCCTGTCATGCGGGCGTGAAAGACAAAGACTACATCTTCGGCAAGCAGAACTGACCGGCACCTGTCCCGTCTTCACAACGTGTTGCAAACAAAGGGCGGCGATCTCGTATCGCCGCCCTTTTCCTGTTCGTACGAATGCGCCTCGATATAGCGCCCCAGTTTACCATTTCGCGCCGGCGCTTTGTTAAGCACTTGACTTTCTCGCGGCTGAAGACCATTTTGCCTGTGCGACTGTTAGCACTCAGACAATATGAGTGCCAAACATCGTTTCCCAAATCTTGAAATGTCAAATTTGACATTCCCATTCAGAGTGTTAGCGAGAGAGACCGTCAATGAAATTTCGTCCACTCCATGACCGCGTCGTTGTAAGGCGCATCGAAGAAGATCTGAAATCGGCCGGCGGGATCATCATTCCCGATACGGCCGCGGAAAAACCGCAGACCGGTGAAGTCCTCTCGGTCGGCCCGGGTGGTCCCGGCGAAGACGGGAAGATCATCACACCCGACGTGAAATCCGGAGACAAGGTACTGTTCGGCAAATGGTCGGGCACCGAGGTCAAGATCGACGGCGAGGACCTGTTGATCATGAAAGAATCCGACATCATGGGGGTGCTTGAAGGCTGAATGGCCTGCACGCCCACCCCCATCAATAATCCAGAGCTAGAAGTCATCAGGAGTCAGTAATGGCTGCAAAAGACGTAAGATTCCACTCCGACGCCCGTGATCGCATGATGCGCGGCGTCGACATCCTGGCCAATGCGGTCAAGGTTACGCTCGGTCCCAAGGGCCGCAACGTTATTCTCGACAAATCCTTCGGCGCACCGCGCACCACCAAGGATGGTGTCACGGTTGCCAAGGAAATCGAACTTGAAGACAAATTCGAGAATATGGGCGCGCAAATGTTGCGCGAAGTCGCGTCCAAAACAAACGACGAGGCCGGCGACGGCACGACCACGGCGACTCTGCTCGCCCAGTCGATCGTCCGCGAGGGCCTCAAGGCCGTTGCCGCCGGCATGAACCCGATGGATCTGAGCCGCGGCATCGACAAGGCCGTTTCAGAGGTCATCAAGGACATTGGCGCCAAGTCCAAGAAGGACGGTACTACAGAAGAGATGTCCCAGACCGCGACGATTTCGTCCAACGGTGAGGCCTCGATCGGCGCGATGATCGCCGAGGCCATGCAGAAGGTGGGCAACGAAGGCGTGATCACCGTCGAGGAAGCCAAGAGCCTTGATAGCGAGCTTGAAGTCGTCGAAGGCATGCAGTTCGACCGCGGCTATCTCTCGCCCTATTTCATCACCAATGCGGAGAAGATGATCTGTGAGCTTGAGGATCCCTACATCCTCATTCACGAGAAGAAGCTCTCCAACCTGCAGGCCATGCTTCCGGTTCTCGAGGCAGTCGTCCAGTCCAGCAGGCCGTTGCTGATCCTGGCGGAAGACGTCGAGGGCGAGGCCCTTGCCACGCTGGTCGTCAACAAGCTGCGCGGCGGCCTCAAGGTCGCGGCCGTCAAAGCCCCTGGCTTCGGCGACCGCCGCAAGGCCATGCTGCAGGACATCGCGATCCTGACCGGCGGCCAGGTGATTTCCGAGGATCTCGGCATCAAGCTGGAGAATGTCACGCTCGACATGCTCGGCACGGCCAAGCGCATCTCGATCACCAAGGACGACTCGACGATCATCGACGGCACCGGCGAAAAGAGCGAGATCGAAGCCCGCGTCGGCCAGATCAAGGCGCAGGTTGAGGAAACCACCTCCGACTATGACAAGGAGAAGCTGCAGGAACGTCTGGCGAAACTCGCCGGCGGCGTTGCGGTAATCAAGGTCGGGGGCGCCACCGAGGTCGAGGTGAAGGAGCGCAAGGACCGCGTCGACGACGCGCTCAATGCAACCCGCGCCGCGGTCGAGGAAGGCATCGTGCCGGGTGGCGGCGTAGCATTGCTGCGCGCGGCCCGGTTCATCGACGTCGAAGGCGACAATGCAGACCAGGATGCCGGCATCAATATCATCCGCCGCGCGCTCCAGGCTCCGCTTCGCCAGATCGCTGAAAATGCGGGCGTCGAAGGTTCAATCGTCGTCGGCAAGATCTTCGATGAGAACAAGGCCAACTACGGCTACGACGCCCAGAAGGGTGAGTATGGCGATATGGTCAAGCTCGGCATCATCGATCCGGCCAAGGTCGTGCGCACCGCTTTGCAGGACGCAGCTTCGGTTGCCAGCCTGCTGATCACCACCGAAGCGGGTGTGGCCGAAACGCCGAAGAAGGACGAACCGGCCATGCCGGGCGGCGACATGGGTGGAATGGGCGGAATGGGCGGCATGGGCGGCATGATGTAGTTGCCCCTACCCACCTTGCGACAATGAGCAAGGGCCGCTCCGGGAAAACCGGGGCGGCCCTTTTCTTTTCAGCCTCCACGGCCCGGCGCAGGCTCAATGGGCTGCCGCCCCGGCGAGAGGCAGCTTCTCGGTCCGGGCTTGCCAGACCTGCACCAGCACGATCATGTGCAAAATGATAAAGGCCGGTACAGCCAGGGCTGGAACGAGCACAAGCGGCAGCTCGCCCATCGCCGAAGACGTCACGCCTTCGACAAGTCCGGGGACCTGGCCGCGCGTCGCTATCCCCGCTCCGACAGCGACGACAAAGTCCAGGAGTCCGGCGGCGTGGACGGCGAGAAATCGGCCGCTCGTGATCGCCAAACGGCCTCGCGCCAAAGCAAGCGCGGCGAATGGCGCACCGATCCCCACCGCGACATCGCCAAGACCCGCCGGCCAGGCAAATAAGCCAGGCAGGTGGCCAAAGGAATAGACGAACAGAAAACCCCCGCCCAGAACACGCCAGCTCTGCAGGGCTGTCAGCAAAGCGGGATCGATCGAAAGCATCAGCTTTCTGAAATTCTCAAACAGGACCAGCGCCGCGGCAAACAACAAGGGCGGCCCGACGACCATCGCCAGAGTGCGTAGCGGCGGAACTCCGGGCTCCAACGCGAAAGCTCCATCGATCGCCAACCCCGTCACCGCAGCGATCCATAATGTTGCGGCGGCTCCGGTTGCCCAGACGACAGGCGACACTGCGCCCGGTCCTGCATCGATTCTGCGGTTCATGTTTTTTCTCCTCTTTACGTGTATATGCACCTTTAATGTCAAAAATCGACCGGCCCAAGTGCGGTTGACCAATCGCAAATCGAGCCCTAGATCGCAGCGATGCGCCGCGTCATTTTCAGAAAATCTCCCCATTCGTCTCCGAGGCGGTCGATTGCCTCCGACTGCGCCTCGCGCCATAGTGGCACCGCTTCTTCGAGCGCTTTGCGCCCATTTGCCGTGAGGCTGACCAGCTTTGTCCGGGGGTCCTCCCCCGGCCTTAGCGACACCAGGCCCGCGCGTTCAACCACAGCGAGATTGCGCGTAAGCGTCGTACGGTCCATGCCGAGCTTTTCCGCCAGAGCGGAAATCGCAATCCCCTTCCCGGCGGGCGCCAGCACGGCCAATAGAGTGAACTGAGTCGCCTTCAGTTTCGATGGCGCCAGTACCTGGTCATAGGCTTGCGTCACCAGTCGCGCGGCGCGGCGCAGATTGAAACAGGCGCAGTCGCCAAATTTATCACGGCCCGCCATGTGCCATCGTCTCCTCTAAATGAATCTCTATAGGTGTATATACACTTATATATTGCCATGTCAAGACGCATGGCTGACGCTGGTAATAATTCGGCGGCCGTCTCCACCTCCGATTAAGGAAAAGTCGCTACACTGATCATCTGGTTTTTCCGATTCCGCGAAAGTTTTCCGCGACTGTGTCCAGTCATGAAGCCAAATCACACGCAGCACTGCTCATGAGATCAGCATCGCCCGCCACGAAACCTGTTCAGGGCCAAAGCTGCCTGATGCCCGAACTGAACATCGAAATCCGTAGCGATGCAGCCGACCTAGCCGAGCTGTGGTGCCGGCTTCAGCGCGATGCGGTAGGCGGCCCGCATGAGAGTTTTGCCTGGGTCGACGCATGGCTACGCACGGCCGGGCATGCCTCCGAACCCCTGATCGCCATCGGTAGAAATACGGCTGGTGATGCCGTATGCCTGCTTCCCCTGACGATCCGGAAGCACTTTGGCTGCAACGTCCTCGAATGGCTCGCTTCGGCTCACGGCAACTATGCTTCCGGACTGTTCGACCGCAACACCTGGGCGGACCCGGTTGCGCCTCGCGGCGAACAGCTTATTGCCGCGCTGCTGGCGGTGCTGCCGAACGTCGACGCAATCTACCTGGAATGCCAGCCGCTTGAAATTGGGGGATTGGCGAACCCGCTGGCGGACCTGCCGGGTGTCCCCGCGGCCAGCGCCGGTTACGCCCTGCCGCTGAATGGGAACTTGGAAAATCACTACAAGTCACGCTTCAGTCCAAGCTACAGGAGCAAATTGCGCCGCAACGAACGCCGGCTGTCGGAGCATGGAAATGTCCGGTTCACGAACGTCGGCGACACCGATGAAAGACTGGACACCGTCAACTTCATCATTGGGCAGAAACGGCAATGGCTGGCGCAAAGAGGGATCGATGACTTCCTGGTCGATGAAAAACACCGGGAATTCTATCGGGAGCTATCGCGCATGCCGGGTTCGACAACGGAACCGGTAACATGCATTCACAAGCTGAGCGTCGGTGACGAAACGCTCGCGGCCAGCCTCGATTTGATCTTCCAGAACCAGTTCTATGGGCTGGTCGCGGCCACGGCTGCCGGTCCGTTGCAGCGCTATGGGCCCGGCAAACTATTACTGAAATACACCGTCGAGCATCTGGCGAATGAGGGGGTTTCGGTGATGGACTTTGGCGCCGGCGAAGAAGAGAACAAACTGCGATGGTGTACCCAGCGCCGCGAGCGTCACCACAGCATCGTTCCGGTCAGCGCCAAGGGCCGCATTTATACGGAGGCCCTCAAGGCGACCTTGCTGGCAAAACTGCAAATCAAACAATCGCCGGGCCTTTGGCGCCTCGCCACGCAGATGCGCCGCTGGAAATCCCGGCCTGCGTCATTTCTTCCCTGGCTTGCGGCGGGCGCCGCCGCCCTTGATTTTCTTCAGCTGCGCCAGGATCTCCTGCTTTGAGCGCACCGCTGCATCCGGCCAGCCGGCAGCGCGCGACGCGACAATCATCGCCTGGCTTTCAAGGATAACCCCGTCGTCCAGGATCTTGAGGTGATTGGCCTTGAGCGTGGTCCCGGTTGTCGTGATGTCGACGATCATGTCGGCAGTTCCGGCCGCCGGGGTGCCTTCGGTAGCGCCCAGGCTCTCGACGATCCGGTAACCGGTGACGCCCTTTTCGTCGAAAAACCGCCGCGTCAGGTTCATATATTTGGTGGCGACCCGGATACGCCGGCCATGTTCGCGATGGAACATCGCCGCCACTTCCTCCAGGTCCGACATCCGGCTCACATCGAGCCAGCATTCCGGCACGGCAACGACGACATCGGCGAAACCGAAACCGAGCCGCTCTAAAAACTCGATCTTGTCGTCCACGTCCTGGATCGTTTCGCGGAGCAGGTCTTCACCCGTAACACCCATATGAACGCGGCCCAGCATCAGCTGGCGGGCGATCTCGGTCGACGACAGAAAGGCGACATCGACGCCCTCCAGACCCTCGATCTCGCCACGATAGCCGCGTTCGTGACCGGTCTTGCGCATTGGCAAACCTGACTTTGTAAACAGGTCGCTGGCCTGCTCCATCAGCCGTCCTTTGGACGGCACGGCCAGAATAAGCGCGTCCTCGCTCATGACGCGCCTCCCTCGACGGCGGCCAGCAGCCGTTCGGTGTGGATGGCTGATCCGACCGCCGGCACGGCATGCGGCGCACCGAGACCTTCAAGCAACGTGTCGTACCGCCCACCGCCGGCAATGTGCCCGGCGCGGCCGGCATCGGGCACCTCAAGCTGGAAAACGAAACCCGTATAATATTCAAGGTCGCGGCCAAACTCCGCGCGGAACTCCATATCGCCGAGCTCGATGCCGCTGGCGGCGAAATTGTCCAGCCTGTCCCGCGCCGTCTCGAGAGCAGATGAAATGTCGAGCTTCGCGGCGCTCACCAGATCGTCGATCCGCGCCAAAGCGGCGCGCGGCGGCCCCGAAACGGCAAGATAGTCCTCGATCAGCTTGACTGTCTTCGTCGAGAGCGGCGCCTCGCGCGCGTCGCGCGCGTGATCCAGCAGCCGCCCGGTGATTTCTTCCAGAGTGCGCGTCCCGGTAAGCGGGGTCTTGGTCCGCTTGAGATATTTCGATACAACGTCCAGCGCCGCCTTCGGATCATCGGGGTCGAGACGGCCAACGAGCCGGGCTTCCGTCTTGCCGAGCATCCCCTTGCCGTTGCTGGACAGCTGTTTGAGAAGGTCGTGGAAGGACGGTGGGCGCCAGAAAAAGTGGCGCAGCCGCAAGCGCCAGCGTTCGGGAACATCAAGCGCCTCGATCAACGCGCTGAAAAGACCGAGATCGCCGAGGCTGATGCGATAACCGGTCAGGCCGGCGGCGCGTACCGCGCTAATGACGAGGGTCAGGACTTCCGCTTCCGCGCGCACGTGATCGCCGCCGCCGATATATTCAATCCCGGCCTGGCGGAATTCGCGCGGCCCCGCCACCTTCGCGCCGCCCGGCTGATAACGGAAGGCGGGGCCGTTATAGCAATAACGCGCCTCCTGCTGCGCCTCCGGGTTGCGCGCCACGTAGATGCGCCCCACGGGCAGGGTCAGATCGGGCCGCAGACACAGCTCTTCGCCGTCATTATCGGTGAAGACATAGGTGCGCGCGCGAATGGCTTCACCCATGCGGTCGAGAAACAGGCTGGCCGGTTGCAGGATGGAAGGCGCGACCGGCTCGTAACCGGCTTCCTTGAACAGTTCGGTCAGCGCCGATGCCTGCGCTTCAAGCGCCTCGAACCGGAGAGCGGATTCAGCGGCCATAGCTCAAGTCTCGTCCTCGTGGCGCGCCAGAACCTCGCGCACCGCCTTGACAAGATCGCTTTCGGCAACCGCGAATTGGGCGGGGCGGCTCTCGCGCCATTCTTCATTCGAGGCGATCGATTCCGCCGCCCTGGCGCCCTCGATCAAATCCTTGATCTGCACCTCGCCCTTGTCCTTTTCATCGCCGCCCTGGATGACGACGCAAGGAGAGCCGCGCTGGTCGGCATATTTGAATTGCGCGCCCATATTCTTCGGATTGCCGAGATAGAGTTCGGCGCGGATTTTCGCCTCGCGCAAAGTCTGCACCATGCGCTGATAGTCGGCCATGCGTTCCTTGTCGAACACGGTGACGACGACGGGGCCGCGCGCCGCGGCGCCTTCAAGCTTGCCGAGGGATTTGAGCGCCGCGTAGAGCCGGGTCACGCCAATGGAAAAGCCGGTCGCCGGTATGTCCTGACCCTTAAAGCGCGCGACCAGCCCGTCATAGCGCCCGCCGCCGCCGACCGAGCCGAAACGGACCGGACGGCCCTTTTCGTCCTTCGTCTCGAAGGTGAGTTCGGCCTCATAGACGGGGCCGGTGTAATAGTCGAGGCCGCGCACGACGGAGGGGTCGATCTTGACCCGGTCAGCATCGAAACCCGCCGCGGAGAGAAGAGCATCCATATCCCGCAACGCCGCGACGCCTTCGCCGCCCGTCACGCTGCCAGCCACCAACGGCTCAACCGCTGCAAGCGTTTCCTCGCGCCCGCCGCTTTCCGCCGTTACGAATCCCAGCACCTTGCCAATCTGATCGCCTGTCAGCCCCGCGCCTTTCGTAAAGTCCCCGCTCTCATCCTTGCGGCCCTCGCCGAGCAGATATTGGACGCCCTTCGCGCCCAAGCGGTCATATTTGTCCAGAGCCCGCAAGATGGTCAGCCGCTTGCCGAGATGATCGGTGTCATGCGGGTCGACGCCGATCGACTCCAGCACCCCATCCAGCACCTTGCGGTTGTTGACGCGAATCACATAGTCGCCGCGCTCGATGCCCAGCGCCTCCAGCGCGTCGGCGGCGAGCATGCACATTTCCGCATCCGCCGCGACGCTCGCCGCGCCAACCGTGTCGGCATCAAATTGGGTGAACTGGCGCAGGCGCCCCGGCCCCGGCTTTTCATTGCGCCAGACCGAACCCGTCTGATAACGGCGGAAGGGCTTGGGCAGGTCGTTGAAATGCTGCGCCACATAGCGGGCCAAAGGTGCCGTCAGATCATAGCGCAGCGACAGCCATTGCTCGTCCTCGTCCTGGAAGGAGAAAACCCCTTCATTGGGACGGTCGGAATCGGGCAGGAATTTCCCCAGCGCGTCGGTATATTCGAAGGCCGGCGTCTCCAGCGGTTCAAAGCCGTAGGACTCATAAACTTTCCGGATCGTGGCGAGCATCTCGCCCATGGCGCGGATTTCCGCTGCGCCCGTATCTGTCAGTCCCTTCGGCAGGCGCGCCTTGGGGCGGACTGTTTTCTGTTTTTTGTTCATGGGAATCAGGAGCCCGGCCTCGCCGTCATATCTCGCGCGCGGTTCTAACCCATGCGCCGCGGACCAGCAAGGGCAGGCAAGACTTCCGCCCGGCCGCCGGGCCGGACAGGCTCGACCCTGCACCTCTTTGAAAACAATTTGACCCAGCCGGTTAAGACCGCAACACTATGCAACCAGTGGTCGCACTCAGCAGACGGGGAGTCCATGTTTCGCAGTCTTTTGCGCTACCTGACAGCAATTCTGGGCCTCGCTCTGCTCGCGTCGTGCGGCGATCAGAGCGGTGACGCAAACCCCAAAGCAGGCCGGCCGCCTCCGGCGGTCATTGTGGCGCCGGTAACCTCCGAGCCGATCGCGGCCACAGCCGAGTTCATCGGCCAGAGCGAAGCGTTCCAGTCGGTGGATTTGCGCGCGCGCGTTACCGGCTTTCTTATCGAGCAGCCCTTCAAGGAAGGCCGACCGGTCAAGAAGGGCGATCAGCTTTTCGTCATCGACCCGTCCGAATTCGATGCGGCGCGGGACGCGGCCGCCGCGAAGGTCGCGCGCGCGAAGGCCACGATCGAGGAAGCGGAGCTTCAGCTTGTGCGCTACCGCACGCTTACCGAGCGCGGCACGACCAGCGAAGCCAAGCTGGATGAAGCCAAGGCAAAGGCCGGACAGGCGCGCGCCGATCTGGCCGGCGCGAAGGCGGATCTCGAAAGAGCGGAACTCGATGTTGGATATACGAAAATCATTTCGCCGATCGATGGCCGGATCGGCGGCAGCAGCGTGGACGTCGGCAATCTGATTGGGCCCGACAGCGGGGTTCTGGCGACCGTCGTCGCGCTCGACCCGATTCGGGTGAACTTCACGGTCGCCGAACGCGACTATCTTTATTACCAACAGGCAAAATTGGCTGGCAAAACCAGCGCTTTCACGGCCAGGATCCGTCTCGCCAACGACGAGGTCTATCCACATCAGGGCGAGCTTGATTTTATCGACAACCGCGTTGACCCCTCGACAGGCACGATCAAGGTTCGCGTCGAATTCCCAAACCCCGACGGCCTGCTGCTGCCGGGTCAGTTCATGAATGTAACGCTGCTCAGCGAAGACTCCGAAGACCAGCTTGTTGTGCAGCAGGCCGCGGTTCAGGAAAATCAGTCCGGACCCTTTGTTCTTGTGGTCGGCAAGGACGACAAGGTGGAGCTGCGTCCGATTAAAACCGGCCAGCGCAGCGGAACCAAGATAACGGTCACCGACGGCCTCACAGCCGGGGAAATGATCATCGTCGAGGGCATCCAGAAGGTTCGGGCTGGCGTGACGATAAAGCCGGTACCGCAACAACAACGCGCTCCGGCCAAATAGATGTTAAGCGCGTTTTTCATCGACCGGCCCAAATTCGCCTTCGTTATCGCGATCGTTACGATGCTCGCCGGCATATTGGCGATTTTTGCCCTGCCTATCGCCGAATATCCCGAACTCACCCCACCGCAGGTTCAGGTCAAGGCGACCTATCCCGGCGCCAACGCGCAGGTAGTGGAGGAAACCGTCGCCGCGGTTGTCGAGGCGGAGGTCAACGGCGTTGAGAACATGATTTACATGTCGTCGAAGAGCGCCAACGACGGCACTTATACGCTGACCGTGACTTTCGAGGTCGGCACGGACGGCGACATTGCTCAGGTCAATGTCCAGAACAGGGTATCCCTCGCAACTCCGAAACTGCCCGAGGAGGTCGCGCGCCAGGGCCTGTCGGTCAAGAAACAGTCGACAAGCATGTTGATCGTGTTTTCGGTCTATTCGCCGAACGGCACTTATGACGATATTTTCCTGTCCAACTATACAAGCATCAACATCCGCGACACGCTGGCGCGCGTGCCGGGCGTAGCGAGCGTCGATATTCTGGGCGCGCGCGACTATTCCATGCGTATCTGGCTGCAGCCGGACAAGATGACAAGCCTGGGCCTGACGGCAAGCGACGTGATCAACGCGATTCGCGATCAGAATGTCCAGGTCTCCGCGGGAAGCATCGGCCAGGCGCCCTCTCCCGCGACCCAGCAGTTCCAGTATACGATCCAGGCGAAAGGCCGCCTGACCGACCCGAAGGAATTCGACGAGATTGTCATACGCGCACGCGCGGACGGTTCAATCGTCAAGCTGGGCGATGTCGCCCGGATAGAGCTCGGCGCGGAAACCTATGGCTGGTTCGGCCAGCTGAACGGCAAGCCGGCCGCATTGCTGGCGGTGTATCAGCTGCCCGACGCCAACGCGCTCGCTCTGGCCGATGGGCTGCGTTCGGAAATGCAGCGCCTGAAAGAACGTTTCCCCGAAGATCTCGACTATGGCGTCACCTATGACACCACTCTCTATGTCGAGACGTCCATCAAGGGCGTCGTGATCACGCTGTTCCAGGCTTTGGCCCTGGTGATCTTCGTCGTTTATATCTTTTTGCAGGACTGGCGATCGACCCTGATCCCGGCGATATCGATACCGGTGTCTCTGATCGGCACATTCGCCGCGCTTCTCGCGATGGGTTTCACGATCAACACCGTCAGTCTGTTCGGGCTCATTCTGGCCATTGGCGTCGTTGTCGACGACGCCATCGTCGTGGTGGAGAATGTGCAGCGTCACATGGCCGATGGCCTGGAGCCGCGCGCGGCGACACGCAAGGCTATGGAAGAGGTTACCACGCCGGTCATTGCGACGACCCTTGTCCTGCTTGCCGTTTTTATACCGGTTGCGTTCACGCCGGGCCTGACCGGACGGCTGTTCGAACAGTTCGCCGCCACAATCGCCGTCGCCGTTTCCCTGTCTTCGGTGAATGCGCTCACGCTCAGCCCCGCCTTGTGCGCGAGCATCCTGAAGCCGCCAAAACAATATCAGCGAGGACCGCTGGCCTGGTTCGAGAAGGGGCTTGGGATAACCCGCGATGGCTATACCCGGCTGGTTCGCCGCCTTATCCGGCTGCTGTCGATAAGCATGATCGCATTCGTCGCTCTCATCGCCGCGACCGGCTGGCTTGGTACGCTCCTGCCGACGGGATTTGTTCCCGAAGAGGATCGTGGCGCGTTCTTCGTCGATGTCCGCCTTCCCGATGGCGCGGCATTGCCGCGCACGGCGGCGGTCCTCAGCGAGGTAGAGACGATTTTCCTGGACACACCGGGCGTCGCCAATGTGGCATCGATTGGCGGTTACTCCATTCTGGCGGGTTCGGTCATCCCAAATGGCGCTCTTCTGATCGTGGCATTGGACCCATGGGACGAACGAAACAGCCCGAGCTTGCGGATTGACGGCATATTGGCATCGGTCACTCCCAAGCTCCTCGCAATTCCAAGCGCTACGATCATCCCCTTCAACGTTCCGCCTATACCGGGACTTGGCACCACGGGAGGGTTCGAATTCGTGCTCCAGGACACGCAAGGCCGGCCACCGCCCGAGCTGGCGTCCGCGCTTGGCGGACTCATTGTCGCCGCCAACGGCGAACAACAGCTATCGAATGTCTTCAGCACCTTCCGGGCCAACGCACCGCAACTCTTTGTCGATGTGAACCGTCAGCTGGCCAAGACTAAAGGAGTCGATATCGGCGAGATCTTTCAGGTTCTGAGCGCGAATTTCGGCTCTTACTATGTGAATGATTTCAACAAATTCGGCCGCGTCTATCGCGTCTTTGTCCAGGCCGAGGGAGATCGACGCGCGACACCCGCGGATATCGGAAAGACCTATGTCCGCAACCGGGACGGCGAGATGATTCCACTGCAGGCCTTCGTAACGGTGAAGCCGATATTGGGGCCTGAGAGCATCGAGCGGTACAATCTGTTCCGCTCGGCGACCGTCAATGGTATCGCGGCTCCCGGGTTCGCCTCGGGCCAGGCGATCGAGGCGATGAGGCGGCTTGGACAGACCAGCCTGCCGGACGGTTATACTTATGAGTGGACGGGTATGGCGCTTGAGGAAATCAAGGCCGCGGAAGCCGGTTCCTTCGTTTTCATCTTGTCCATCGTCTTTGCCTACCTATTTCTGGTGGCGCAATATGAAAGCTGGACGATTCCTTTTCCGGTCATGTTGTCGGTCGCTTTCGCGATGTTCGGCGCGCTGGGGCTCCTGCTCGCAATAGGGCTCCCGCTAAATGTCTATGCGCAGGTAGGACTAGTGCTGCTCATCGGTCTGGCGGCAAAGAACGCGATCCTTATCGTCGAATTTGCCAAGCAGCTGCGCGAAGAAGGCCGGGACATCGTCACCGCCGCCGAGGACGCTGCACGATTGCGCTTCAGGGCAGTCCTGATGACGGCTCTGTCTTTCATATTGGGAGTGGCGCCGCTCGTCCTTGCCACCGGCGCCGGCGCCGCAAGCCGTGTTTCAGTCGGAATAACAGTATTTGGCGGAATGCTGGCGGCGACCGTCTTCGGGGTCGTGTTCATTCCCGTCCTTTATGTGGCTTTCCAACGCCTTCGCGAATGGGTCAAGACGGACAAGAAAGCAAAGGCCCCTGCCCAGACCAAGACCGCCAAAGCCAAGGGCTGAGGGGGAAAGGACTGCCGCGGCGCGCGCGCCCCGCGCGGTCGATCGATCCGGATTTCTAGTCGAACAAAGCGTCGATATCATCCTGTGAGGCGACATCCTCATCGGCTTCGAGCGCCGGTCCGTTGAGCAGTTCCTCATGGTCAGTGCGCTCGGGCACGGCGATCCGTTCGACGTCCTTGAAGCTATCGATGCCGCCCCAGATTGTCATCATGCGATCGACCCGCTCCTCGATGAAGCAAAAGGCGTTTACGACCTTGGTGATGCGCTGGCCGGTAAGATCCTGGAAATTGCAGGCCTCGAAGATCTTCACGACCTGCTCCTGGATATCGCAGGCATCGTCCTTGTTGGTCTGCTTCTGGAGTGCCGCGATCAGGTCGGTCGCCTTGCCGTCGATTTCTTCCGCCGAATGCAGGATCGTTTCGGTGGCCTGCTCGGTTCCCTCCACGATCGCACCGAGTTCGTCGGTCATCCGCGTCATGCTCAGATCGTCGCGTCCGGCGTCGTGCAGAGTCGCAATCTCCTGCTTGGTTCGGGAGATCGCCTCATAAATCCGGTTCAGCTCATCCTTGATCTTGCGCGCTTCATGGAGGTCGTTTTTGTAATCCTCAATCATCTGCGCGGAAATCTGGTCCTGAGGCGGGGAGTCGGACTCGACCCGGTCTCTCAGTTCGCGCAAAACGCTCATGACTTCACGGTGACGCATTTCCGCGCCGATATCATTGCCCCCCGGCGTCGCGGCACAATTCGCATCGCCATTGATCACGTTGTGACGATTTTTTTCGATCCGGAAAATACGCCGATGCGCTGCAGTCATTTCCTGCCTCCCGATAGGCTCGATAAGTACTTACTACCACCTAGAATTGCATTAATTTTCCTAACATTCTGTTCACTACGGCAAAGCGGATTATCTTCCGGGAAGAACAGCAACGAACGCACAAAAGGCGGCCCGCTGGGGCCGCCTTTTGTGCGGCCGCGTCCACTGCCGACCGCGATCGCAAATCAACAATTTACCGACGCCGCGCACTAAACGATATGCTGATAGGCCGGCAGCGTCAGAAATGGCGCCAGCTCGTCCGACTCCGAAAGCGTCTTGAAGATCTCGATCGCTTCGGGGAATCGCCCTGAATCATACAGTTCCGCGCCCGGTACCGCGCGCAACTTGGTCATTTCATCGTCCAGAAACTCGTCGACCAAAGCGTTGGTAACGGTGCGGCCGTCTTCAAGCGTGGCGCCATGCTTCTGCCACTGCCAAAGTTGCGTACGCGAGATCTGCGCCGTCGCCGCATCTTCCATGACTTGTAGAGCGGCACCGCGCCATTACCGCGCAGCCACGCCTCGATATACTGGTTGCCGACGCGGATATTGGTCCGCAACCCCTGTTCGGTGCGCGTGCCGGTATGGATGGCGAGAAGATCGTCGCGGGTCATCGGCGCGCCACCGGGGATCAAGCCGAGCTGATTGTCTCCCGACATAAGCTCCTCGAAAACCCCGCGCGCCACCGGCACCAGGTCGGGATGCGCTACCCAGCTTCCGTCGCTGCCTTCGCGCACTTCGCGTTCCTTGTCCATCTTGACCGCGGCCATCGCTCTTTCGTTGGTCTCGGGCTCGCGACGGATCGGAATTTGGGCCGCCATACCGCCCATCGCGAAAGCGCCGCGCTTGTGGCAAGTGCGTACAAGCAACATGGCCGGGTTATCTCCGACCTTTTAGCTCTTGCCCGATTTCGGGTCGTCAAAAGTCAATTGACCGAGCTAGTAGTCGAGCAGCGCGATCTGCCCCTCGACGATATTCTCCCAGGTTGGAGAGAGGGCATCCTCAAAGTCGGCCATGAAGACATCGGCGCCTGAATTGAGCGCGTTGATAACCATTTTACGCTCGGTCGAACCGGTCAGTTCCACCCATCGCTTCCGCAGATCGTCAGGGACCCGGGCGATCTTCCAGTCACCGTCGCGGATTTCTTTTGTCTCGGGCAGGAAATCGGGCAGAGCGCCGGCATCCCGGACTTTTTGCCGCTCCTCGCGCGCTGCTATCAATGCGCGGCGGCTGCCTTCGAATTTTCGCGCCAGGACCACGACGAAGGACAGCGCCTCTTTCGTCAGAATGCATTCAAACCCCGGTCCCTTGGCGCCTCGAATCTCGCCCCCCTTCAGGCAGGGCGATATTTGCTTCTTTCACAACATTCATAGTCCAGCCCCCGTAAGCTCAAATCAATTTGCCAATCCGCCGGCGGGCCTCACGCCTCTTCCTTTATGAGATCCTCGACGCTCTTGGCGCGTCCGCTAAGCGGCGTCATCTCACCCGGGCAGGGCCCTCCCGTTGCCCAATCCAGCAGTTCCACGGTGTGAACCACGGGGACTTGGCAGGCCCCCTGCAACTGAGCGATGCAGCCAATATTGCCCGCCACGACAGCGTCCGGCGCGACGCTTTGAATATTGCGTGCCTTTCGTGCACGAAGCTCATCGGCAATCTGCGATTGCAGAATGTTGTACGTTCCCGCCGACCCGCAGCAAATATGACCTTCGGGTATTTCGACGACCGAGAAACCGGCCTGCCGCAACAGCGCGCGCGGCTGCAGATTGACCCTCTGCCCATGTTGCATCGAGCAGGCGGAGTGATAGGCTATCGACAGACCGGACCAGATAACCGGCGGCGCCAGATCGATTTCGGCGATAAATTCGGTGATATCCCTGGTTTTCCCGCTGATTTCCTCGGCGCGCTCCCGGTAGCCTTCGTCGCGCTGCAGCATATGCCCGTAATCCTTGACCACTGTCCCGCAGCCCGAGGCATTTATGATGATCGCGTCGAGAGCGGTTTCCCGCCCAGCGGCCGTCCAGGCATCGATGTTCCGCTTGGCGGCCCGCGCGGCATCCTCGTCGCGGCCCATATGATGGACCAATGCGCCGCAACAAACCTGGTCGTCAGGCACAACGACCTCGACGCCATGCCGGTTCAGCAGCCTGATCGTCGCTTCGTTTATTTGCGGGCGCAGCGCCTGCTGGGCGCAGCCGGTCAACAGCGCCACCCGCTTTTTGCGTTCGCCTTCCGCCGGATAAATTCCAGGCTTGGTCAACCCGCCCCGCGGCCCGCGCGGCGGGGCCAGATCGAGCATCGCGGCAATTTCTTTCAATCCGACAGCCCGGTACAGGCTGCGGAAGGGACGCGCCAAAGCAGCTCCCCACAGAGCCAGGCGGAAGCGCGCCGGATCAGGCAGAACCATGACCAGCAGGGCCCGGATCAGCCGGTCCTTGATTGAGCGTTTGTGGGTATCCTCGATATGGGCGCGGGCCAGATCAACCAGATGCATATAGTCGACGCCGCCGGGACATGTGCTCATGCAGGACAGACAGGACAGGCACCGGTCGACATGGAGAGTTATCTCCTTGCTGGCGTCATGATTGCCTTCGAACATATCCTTCATGAGATAAATCCGGCCGCGCGGACTATCGCGCTCATCGCCAAGCAGCACATAGGTCGAGCAAGTCGCCGTGCACAGGCCGCAGTGAACACAACGCTGGAGAATACGATCCGCCTCCGCAATGCGAGGGTCTGTCAGTTGTTCGGAGGTGAATTTGGTCTGCATCGCCGCGTCATATGTCCGAATACATGCGACCAGGATTGAGAATTCCGGCCGGGTCGAAACTGTCCTTGATCCGCTTGGTCAAGGTGGCGACAGCCGGGTCCAGCGCCTGGAATACCTCGAGGCCGGCCCGCACCGGCGCATCGGCTCGGATCAGCGTGGCATGTCCGCCAAACTCGGCGATCGATCGGCGCACTTCGGTCGCTCCGGCATCGCGCGACGGTGCAACCTCGACCCAGATCAGACCGCCGGACCAGTCGTAAACGGCGCGGCAATCGAGATGCGCGGACAAGGCCGCGACAAGCTTGGCGCCCTTATTCGGGCCAACGGAAATCCGCCAGACCGCCCCCTCGCCGCCATCAAAGAATTTGAGCACGCGCATGGCGTTCCAGAAATCCTTCGACTGTTCGTCATCCAGTTCCGCGATTTTTCCGAATGCACTCAGCTTTTCTCCAAGCCGGCCAGCGCGATAATCGAGAAAGCTCGCGAAATTCTCCAGCCGCAGCGCCGTAACTGTCTGTCCCTTTCGGGCAAGCCCCTCCATCCCCATCGCCGCGGCGCAGGACGCATGGAGATGAGCCGTGGCGGACAGCTCGAAGGGTGAACCCATGGCCGCGCACATGGCGCCGACGGCAACCTCATCGGTCAGCCCCCGCAACAGCAAGGTGCGCGTCGCCTCTGGGCAGGGAAGGACTTTCATGGTCACTTCGCTCATGACCGCGAGCGTGCCCCACGAGCCGGAAAGTCCGCGGCACAAATCAACCCCGGTGACATTCTTCATCACGCGCCCGCCGGATTTGAAAAGCTCACCGAGCCCGTTGACCGCACGCACTCCGAGCAAATGATCGCGGGCGCCGCCAACCTGGATGCGGCGCGATCCCGACAGATTGGTCGCGAAGACCGCGCCGATCGAACCCTGCCCCGGCCGCTCGCCCAGCAGCGGTCCAAGGTCAATCGGCTCAAAGGCAAGATGCTGCTTGTTCTTGGCAAGAGCCTTTTCGATCTCACGCAGCGGCGTGCCCGCCATTGCGCCGATCACGAGTTCATTCGGCTCGTAAAGCGTCACGCCGGTGAGCTTCTCGGTAGAAAGCCGTCCGGCGGTCTGAACCGGGCGTCCAACATCGCGCTTCGAGCCGCCGCCGATGATTTCAAGCGGCCGCTTTTCCGACGCCGCCTGCGCCAATGCGGCCGACAGCTCGTCTTCATCGCCGGGACAGATTACGTCGCTCACCAGCCGCTCCCTACTGATATGTGCGCGCTTCCAGAGGAAACACCTTGGCGGGATTGAGCAGCCAGTCCGGATCAAATACGTCCTTGATCCTCATCTGCTGTATCAGGTCTGTCTGGGTATACTGAAATGGCATCAGATCGCGTTTCTCGATGCCCACGCCATGTTCACCGGTGAGACATCCGCCGACCTCCACGCATAATTTGAGCACCTCGGCCCCGCATTCCTCCGCTTTCTCGACCTGAACCGGGTCGTTGGCGTTATAGAGGATCAGCGGATGCAGGTTGCCATCGCCAGCGTGGAATATATTCGAGACCTGAAGGCCGTATCGGTCGCAAATTTTCGAAATCTCGACCAAAACCTCCGCCAGCCTGCCGAGCGGGATAACGCCGTCCATGCAGTAATAATCCGAGATGCGCCCGATCGCGCCGAAGGCGGACTTCCGCCCAAGCCAGATCGCAGCGCTTTCTTCCGGGCTCTGGCTTATCCTGATCACGCTCGGTTTGAACTTTTTCGCGATTCTGGTTACCCGGGCGAGCAGATTCTCGATTTCCTCTTCGGAGCCTTCGACCTCGACGATCAACAGCGCCTCGACGTCGAGCGGATATCCCGCCTTCGCGAATTCCTCGCAAACCCTGACTGCCGGCTTGTCCATGAATTCTATTGCCACGGGGATGATCCCAGAGCCGATAATTCCAGCAACGCAGTCACCGGCGGATGCAACTGAGTCAAAGCCCATCAGCATCGGGCGCGCGCCCTCCGCGGCCCGCAATATCCGCACCGTGGCCTCGGTAATGATCCCGAATTGCCCTTCCGACCCCACGATCAGCCCAAGCAGGTCGTAACCCGGCGAATCGAGTTCCTCGCCGCCGATCTCGATAATGGTTCCATCCATCAGGACCATTTTCACGCCAAGGACATTGTTCGTGGTCACGCCATATTTCAGACAATGGGCGCCACCGGAATTCATCGCCAGATTGCCGGCCAGCGTACAGGCAAGCTGGCTCGAGGGATCGGGCGCATAGAAGAAACCGTCCGGCGTCACATGAGTTGAAATGCCGAGATTGGTGATACCGGTCTGGAGGCGCGCGGTGCGGTTCTCGTAGCTGACGTCAAGCACTCGGTTCATTTTCGAAACGCCGACGACGATCGAATCCTGGAGCGGCATGGCGCCTCCGCACAACGACGTGCCCGCTCCCCGTGCCACGACCTTGATCTTGTTGCGGTGACAGTATTTCAGGACTTCGGAAATCTGCTCCGTCGTTGTCGGCAGGACCGCTGCCAGCGGCATCTGCCGATAGGCGGTCAGGGCATCGGTTTCGAAGGCGCGTCTGCCATCTTCGTCGGCGACGACGCAATCACGCTGCGGGACAATGCGGCGCAACTCCCGGACAATCTCATCGCGGCGGTCCAGAATCTGCGCATCGGGTTCGGGAATTGCAAGTGATGACATGTCCAATAACCGTTTCTGCTGGATCGATCCTGAGATCAGCCTACCCGACTTTAAGCGGTTGGTGTAAGCCGGAGAAAGAATGTATCTATTTATAAACTCATCAGGCCTTCCTGCACCACCAAGGTATTGACAGGATTGGCCGTCGCGCCGCTATATGTGCCTGTAAAGATAAAAACACAATTTATTTTTTCTGCTATGTTGATAATAGGGCGAGAGAAAGCAGCCATGCCAATCAACGATCTTGAGATATTTGCACGTGTCGTAACCGCTGGAAATATGTCGGCGGCGGGCCGTGAAATGGGCTTGTCTCCGGCGGTCGTCAGCAAGCGCATAAGCCATTTGGAACGCCGTTTGGCGGTCCGGCTTTTCCAGCGCACAACCCGCCAGTTGACTCTGACCGAAACAGGCCAGGGCTTCTATGACCGCGTCGTCAATATTCTCGCCGGCATCGAGGAAGCCGAAGCGTTTGTCACCCGGCGCAACACCGTCGCGCGCGGCACGCTGAAAATCACCGCCTCCACCGCCTTCGGGCGCCTGCATATCGCGCCCAATCTCGGAGATTTTCTGGAACAATATCCCGATATCGCGCTGGATCTCGATTTGTCCGACAGCTTCGTGGATATCGTCGGCGCCGGATTCGACGCGGCGATACGTATCGCGGAACTGGAAGATTCCAGCCTCGTCGCCCGCAAACTTGCTCCCAATCACCGGGTCATTTGCGCGTCACCGGTCTATCTGGAGAAACATGGTGTTCCGGAGCAACTGGCCGATCTCGCGAAATATAATTGCCTCGCGCCGACGGCGCAGGAAGTTTGGCGACTCCAGGGTCCGGATGGACCGATTTCAGTGCGGGTGAACGGCAATATCCGGACGAATTCAACCGAAGTGGTGCGCGAGGCGGTTATCGCCGGCCTCGGCATCGCGATGCGATCGACCTGGGATGTCGGCCGGGAGCTCAAGTCCGGGCAGCTTCAGATTGTCCTTCCCCAATATCAGGAGTCGCCGCGGGTCGCCGTTTACGCGGTCTATCCCTGCCGTCAGTATGTTCCGGCAAAATTGCGGGTCTTCGTGGATTATCTCGCCGCGCTTTTCGGACCAGAACCCTATTGGAACAAGGGGCTGAATATTCAGCGCGCCCACTAGGTTGAGGACTCATAAATATCGTGCAATTCCATTCGTAAAAGGCGGCTCAGGCGCAAGCAATCGGGTCGATGGACAGGCCATAGCCTATTCGAGAGCCGGCTGCGCGGCGGATGGGCCGCCTTTTTCGAACCCTCCGGGCGTGGTGGATTTCGCCACTGCCTGCGTTATAAGAACTTGAAAATCATGAAGATTTCCCGCGTTCTTCTGCCTTGTCAGAGACAAAATCCACTGCGTGGAATGGACGATATTTATGAGTTCTCAACCTAGGCGCCTGTGCGCCTTATTCGCATTCTGCGCGCTCTTGCTCACGCCTTGCGCCGGAGTGTTGCAGGCCGGCGGCAAGCCGGGCAAATTCGCTTATTATGTGCTGGCGCTGAGTTGGTCGCCGACCTATTGCGAGAGTGAGGGCCGCGGCCGCAAGGACGCCCAGTGCTCCGGCGCGAGACCCTATGCCTTCGTGCTGCACGGTCTGTGGCCGCAATATGCGAAGGGCTGGCCGGAAAACTGCGATATAGGCAAGAAGCCCTGGGTGCCGCGTGAGGTGATCGACTCCATGCTCGACATCATGCCCGCGCGGCGACTGGTGATCCACGAATACAACAAGCATGGGACCTGCTCGGGGTTGAGCCCACGAGACTATTTCGCCCTTTCCCGCGCGCTGTTCGAGCAGGTCAGGGTCCCGGCGCGTTACCTGGACCCGCGCAAATTTGCGACCGTAACGCCGGGCCAGATCGAAAGTGATTTCCTGAGCACAAATCCAGCGCTGTCGCCGGAGATGATTTCGATATCCTGCGGCGCCCGGCGGCGGCTGCGCGAAGTGCGCATTTGCTTTTCAACCGGCAGAAAACCTATTCCCTGCGGCGACAATGAAGACCAGTCGAAGCTGTGCCGGCTGGACAAGATTGTCATGCCGCCGGTGCGCGGAGAATAGAACACCGCTCGATCGCAGGCATCGGTGCGGCGGCGCGACGCAAGGCCCGCCGCACGGCTTGCGCCCCGGCGCCCGGCGGCCCACTTTACACCAAGGGTCGCCGCCCTTGGTATTGCGGGTTGGGAAGCTCACGCGTTGGGGAGATGATCGATGAGACGGATTGTTGCTTTTCTGCTGGTTGCTTTCGCATTGTCGGCACCGGTCGCGCCGGCCGAAGCGCAAAAACGCAGCTTCAAGGCGTGGAAGAGCTTTTGTTCGCAAGGACTGTGCGTTGCTGAAACCAAAACGACCGGCGGCAAGGTTCGCCTGCAGTTCAGGCGAGGCGGCGCTTCGGACGCCGCCTGGGCGATTGCATTCACCGACGTTCAGCGCGACATCGCCCCCGGCACGCCGGTCACGGTACAGGTCGACGATGAACCGGTCATGGGATTTGCGCCTCAAACAGGCTATGAGACCGGGAACAACCGTCTCGACCTCACCGATCCGGCGCTTTCCCCAATCCTGTTTTCAACGCTTCGAAACGGCGACAAGGCGACGCTGAGCTTCACGCATAGTCAGGGCTTTCCCCTGAAACTGGACTTCTCGCTGGCAGGGCTGGCGGCCGCCATCCTGTGGATCGACGAACAACAAGGTCGCGCCGGCGATCAGGCGGTTGCGGCCGGGCCGGTCGCGCCGACCGCCCCTGTGCCGGTCTCTCCAGTCTCTCCTGTCCCGCCCGTTCCGGCCTCCCCCGAACCGGAATCAAGCCCCGCCAAAGCCGCAACCGCGCCATTGCCCGACCCGGTCAGCATTCCCGCGCTGGTGCGCAAACAGCATCTCGCCGACGGCGAATGCCGTGATTTCGACGCCGGGCATATGCAGCGCGCGCGCGTTGCCGACACGCTCGACGAACATCACACGCTCTATCTGCTTCCCTGTTACACGGGCGCTTACAATGTGATCTACCGGGCCTGGGTTGCTGATGCGCGCTACCCGAAAGAAGTGCGCCGCGAGCTGTTCGTGGGCTATAGCGACGATCTCGGCTGGTACGGCAAGGATACGCTGATCAACGCCGATTACGACGCCGCCACCAAGACATTGTCCGCGTTCGAGAAAGGGCGCGGGCTCGGTGACTGCGGCAGCGTGCCGACCTACCGCTGGCATGAGAGCTTCTGGCGGCTGCTGGAGTTCCGCAGCTGGGAAAAGTGCGACGGAACGCATATGCCGGAGCGATGGCCGGTGATTTACCAGCATCCCGACTATGACAAGGGTTGATTCCGGTCTGCGCGCAAGCTGCGACAAATCGACGTTTGCACCGGCTTTCGGCTGAACACCGGACAGCTTGCGCTTTCACGGAGATTTGAGCCTGCTTGTTTTGAGAATTTAGCCGCAATTGCACATGATTGCGCAATTGCATAGTCCGGACGCCGCCGTGGCAAAAGCAGCCGCGGACCTGCTCGGCTGTAGGATTAGGCTCCTCACCACAAGCTCTCCCGGGTGGGTTCCCGTACCCACCCGTTTTTTTTGGCTGTCTGGAGAAAGAAGAATTCGGGATAACGCGCGGAAAACGCGTCAAACGGACTTTTGATAGATGTATATTCGCTACTATTTTGTATTTTTGTGATAATTATTGTAATGACTTTTGTTTTATCAAAATATAACATGATAAAAATCACCTTTTTTATGCATCATAATCTTTTTGGCAGAATATATTGATTTGTTTTTGAAAAAATAATATTTGCAAGACTGAGTTCTTGAATTTTCTTGTTGCCTGAAACCAATAATTTTACTCAACTCATTAGGCAGGAAGGCCCCAAAAAAGCCATCCTGTTGACGCGTCATGCCCGCGAATCTGATGCCTCGGGCCATGTTCGCAATTCATGGTGGCGTTGCCCGCGAATTCCAAGCCGCACGGCACTACTAATTGACCTGCTATTAGCTATTGATCCTGATACGGCGCGAAACTACATTCGCGCGGCTCTTCGCAAGCTAGGGTTTCCGGCCAAGGCGACTCGTTCGCTGCGGCAGGAAAGAACATCGAGCGCCTTCTGTTCTCTGAAAGGCACCCTATATAGATACCCATACCCGGCGGTGCACCGCCTACGTCGTTAAAATGTGGCGGTTTTCTTCAACTTAAGGGAAATCCGCCAAGACCAAGAAGAAAGCGGACGCAGGGAGCCCGAAGCGCGCTAATGAACTACCTGCTATTGGTCGCTGGAATTGCGCTGCTGCTGTTTTGCGGCGATCTGCTTGTGCGCGGCGCCGTCGCGCTCGCGGTGAAGCTCCATTTGCCCGCACTTGTGATTGGACTGACGATAGTCGCCTTCGGGACATCGGCTCCCGAGCTCGTTGTCTCGTTGCGTGCTGCTCTTGCCGGCTCGCCCGGTATTGCGATCGGCAATGTTGTCGGCAGCAATATCGCCAATGTTTTTCTTGTCCTTGGATTGCCCACCCTAATCGCCGCGACCAACTGCGATCAGCCCTTCATCAAGCGAAATATGCTCTACGTGCTGGGTGCCAGCGTGATCTTTATCACGCTGTGTTTTCTCGACCCGCTAACCTTCTGGCACGGCGCGATCCTGTTCGCGCTTATGATCGCCTTTCTCGTTGAATCGGGGCGGCGCGCGGCGAGAAGGCCCGACCCGGAAGCGATTATCGGGGAAGAGGCGCTCGAATTGATCGATGGTGTTTCCGGCCTGCCCAATCAGCGCTTCGGAATTATCGGCTGCCTGGCCGCCGGCCTGATCGGCCTGCCTCTGGGCGCTCAGCTGACGGTCAGCTCGGCCGCGGCGATCGCCCAGACCTTTGGTGTCGAGGAAGCGGTAATCGGTCTGACGGTGGTCGCGCTCGGCACATCGCTCCCCGAACTTGCGACGACCCTTTCAGCCGCGTATCGCGGCCATTGCGGCCTCGCGCTCGGCAACGTACTCGGCTCAAATCTCTTCAACATTCTGGCCATTATGGGTCTTACCGCCATGGTCGTTCCGGTGCCGGTTCCCGAATTCATCAAGCAAGTGGATATCTGGGTCATGCTGGCCGCGGCTCTGGCGATCACACCGTTCGTGCTCAGGCGCGGCCAAATTACGCGGCTCCCCGGGCTGGCTTTCGTCGCGGTTTATATCGCCTATATCATTTTCGTCTTCATGCCGCGCGCGAACGACATGGTCTCCCTGTCCGCCCATTGATATTCCGAGCGGGAAAAGACCGCTGACCGCCGCGAACCGATGCCACACAGCAAAACCGCCAATCGAACCGTCCTGATAACCGGAGCCGCTCAACGGCTCGGCCGCGCCATGGCGCTCGATCTGTCGCAGCATGGCTGGAGTGTCGGCGTACATTTCAACAGCTCGGCGCAAGCCGCCGAGAAAACGGTTGAAGAAATCCGCGCGACTGGCGGGGCAGCGGCGGCATTTCAGGCCGATCTCGCCGACGCGGAGGCGGCGCCAGCGCTGATCGCCGCCTGCAACTCGGTGCTCGGCGCTCCGCTTTGCCTGATCAACAACGCGTCGCTGTTCGAGCATGACAGCGTTCAGGACATGAGCGCGCAGAGCTGGCAGGCTCATTTGGATATCAACCTGCGCGCGCCCGTATTCCTCTCACAGGCTTTCGCCAAAAATCTGCCTCCCGAGTCTGAGGGAAACATCATCAACATTCTCGATCAGCGGGTCTGGAAGCTGACACCCGACTACTTCTCCTACACCTTGTCCAAATCGGCCCTGTGGACCGCGACGCGCACCATGGCGCAGGCGTTGAGCCCCCGAATCCGCGTCAACGCAATCGGGCCCGGCCCGACCCTTGCGAACAAGCGCCAGAGCCCGGCGAAATTTGCGCGGCAGCAAAAGGCGACGCCGCTGCAGCGCGGCGCCGACCCGAAGGAGATTTGCGCCGCCGCCCGATTTATTCTTGACGCTCCGGCAATGACTGGGCAAATGATCGCGCTCGATGGCGGCCAGCATCTTTGCTGGCACACGCCCGACGCAGATACGGACAATGGCTAAACAATAATAACGAAAGACATCCCATTATGACGGAGCAAACCAAAAGCCATTCCGCTACCCGGGCCGACGCGTTACGCGGGTTGGCGCATGTCTTCGTGCGCGGGCTCGAAGTGGAAGCGGTCGTCGGCGTCCATGAGCACGAAAAGGTCGCGCCCCAGCGATTGCTGATTTCCATCGATCTGACGACCCATGAATCGGCGCTGGGCCACAACGACACTTTGGAGTCGGTGGTGTGTTACGAGGACGTCGTGCGCGCGGTGCAGGCCATCTGCGCCAAGGGGCATGTCCATCTGATTGAAACGCTGGCGGAGAAAATCGCCGCGCGCTGTCTTGAGGACAAGCGGGTCCATGCGATCCGCATATCGGTCGAAAAGCCGGACGCTTTCGCCGAATGCGCTTCCGTCGGCGTCGAAATCGAGCGGCTGCAGACATTCTCCTGACCGCCAAGACTGCTGAACCGCATCCGGCGGTCTGCTAGTCTCGCGCCATGCCGGCGAAATCATCAAACACGGAAGCCGCCGCTGCCGCGGCGAATGCCGATCGCCTGGCCCCGGCCCGGACCGGCGTGACGGTGATCGCGCGGCATTTGAAGACGCTGCCGAATTCGCCCGGCGTCTACCGGATGATCGGCGCGGAGGGTGACGTGCTCTATGTCGGCAAGGCGCACTCGCTGAAAAAACGCGTACAAAGCTATGCCCGGCTCGGCGGCCATACCAACCGCATCGCCCGCATGATCGCCGCCACCGCGGATATGGAATTCGTCACCACGCCGACCGAGACAGAGGCGCTGCTGCTTGAAGCCAACCTCATCAAGCGTCTGAAACCGCGCTTTAATGTGATTATGAGGGACGACAAGTCGTTCCCCTATATTCTTATCGCCCGCGATCACCCGGCGCCGCAAATCGTCAAGCATCGCGGCGCACGCAAGCGCGGCGGCGACTATTTCGGCCCCTTCGCCTCCGCCGGCGCGGTCAATCGCACGATCAATACGCTGCAGCGCGTCTTCCTGCTGCGTTCGTGCACCGACAGCTACTACGAAGCGCGCTCGCGCCCCTGCCTGCTCTACCAGATCAAGCGGTGCTCGGCGCCCTGTACGGGAGAGATATCGCGTGAGGAGTATGCTGGTCTGGTGGAGGACGCATCCGAATTCCTGACCGGCAAGAGCGACCGCGTCAAACATCATCTGCATGCGTTAATGGAAAAGGCCAGCGACGCCCTTGATTTCGAGCGTGCCGCCAGCTATCGCGACCGGCTCGCCGCGCTGGCGCAAATCCAGGCACATCAGGGCATCAATCCGCGGACATTTGCCGAAGCCGACGTCTTCGCCGCCCATACACAAGGCGGCCAGACCTGCATTCAGGTATTTTTCTTCCGGACGGGCCAGAATTGGGGGAACCGCGCCTATTTTCCGCGCGCCGATAAATCGCTCGGGCCCGATGAAGTGCTCGATGCCTTCATTGCGCAATTCTACGACGACCGGCCGGTGCCCAAGCTGCTGCTGCTCTCGCATGACGTCGCGGGGCGGAAATTGCTGGCTGAGGCCCTCGGCATCAAGGCCGAGCGCAAGATCGCGGTCCTGGTGCCGCAAAGGGGCGAGAAGCGCGAACTCGTCGAACATGCCGCGGCCAACGCCCGCGAGGCGCTCGGACGCCGGCTGGCCGAATCCGCCTCCCAGCGCAAACTTCTGGAAGGCGTGGCCGAAACCTTCGGGATGGACGACATGCCGGAGCGTATCGAAGTCTATGACAACAGCCACATCCAGGGCGCTCATCCGGTCGGCGCGATGATTGTCGCCGGGCCGGAAGGCTTTGAGAAAAACAGCTACCGCAAATTCAACATCAGGAATAAGGAACTCGCGCCCGGCGACGATTTCGGAATGATGCGCGAGGTCCTGACGCGCCGCTTCTCGCGGCTTCTCAAGGACGATGCGGAAGACGCCGGCAGCGCCGTCTGGCCCGACCTCCTGCTGATCGACGGCGGCGCGGGACAACTGTCCGCCGCCCATGACGTGCTGGATGAGCTTGGCGTCGACGCCCTGCCCGTCGTCGGTATCGCCAAGGGGCCAGACCGCGATGCGGGACGGGAGCGCTTCTTCATGCGCGGCCGGGACAATTTCATGCTGCCCCCGCGCGACCCAGTGCTCTATTTCGTGCAGCGGCTCAGGGACGAGGCGCATCGCTTCGCCATCGGCGCGCACCGGGCCAAACGCAAGAAGGCAATCGGCTCAACGCCGCTCGACGATATTCCCGGCGTCGGCCCGGCCCGCAAGCGCGCCTTGCTCAAATATTTCGGCTCGGCCAAGGCGGCGAGCCGCGCGGGCCTCACCGACCTGCGCGCCGTCGACGGCATATCCGCGCAGATGGCGCAGACCATCTACGACTATTTTCACGAGAAAAACTGACATGAATCGCGTATAGGCTTATAATCATGACACAGATTGACGATGCGGGGATGGAAGTGGATCTGGGAGCCATGGACAGGGCTGCGCGCCAGCGTATGGTGCTGAATCTACCGAATCTTCTCACCTACGGCCGCATTGCCGCCGTGCCCGCGCTTGTGGGCTGTTTTTTCCTCAAGGGCGATCTCTCCAACTGGCTGGCGCTCGCCATCTTCATTACCGCCGGCGTCACCGACGTGCTCGACGGCTATTTCGCCCGCGCCTGGGAGCAGCAATCTTCGCTCGGGCGCATGCTCGATCCGATAGCCGACAAGCTTCTGGTTTCCGCCGCGCTGCTGATGCTTGCCGCCCAGCAGACCATCGCCGGCTGGTCGCTGTGGGCCGGCGTCATTATTCTCAGCCGGGAAATCCTGGTCTCGGGACTGCGCGAATTTCTCGCCGAGGTTCAGGTTTCGGTACCCGTCACCACGCTGGCCAAGCGCAAGACCTTCATGCAGCTTCTCGCCATCGGCTTCCTGCTGGCGGGCACCGCCGGCGACAAGATATTCCCCTACACAACCCTCACCGGCTTGACGCTGCTCTGGATTTCCGCCCTGCTGACGCTCTATACAGGCTATGATTATTTCCGCGCGGGCATGCGCCATATCATGGGCTACAAGGACTAGGCCCGTGCCGCGCCGAAGCTGAAAGCGGATTTGGCATGAGCGTAAAACTTCTCTATTTCGCCTGGGTGCGCGAGAAAACCGGCATCGGCCAGGAACAGATCGATTTGCCCGCCGATGTGACCACGGTCGCGGAGCTCATCGGCTGGCTGAAGGAGCGTGGGCCCGAATATGAGTCCGCCTTTGAAAAGGCGCACGTCATCCGCGCGGCCGTCGACCAGACCCATGTCGCCCATGACGCGCCCATTGCGAGCGCCCGGGAGATTGCCTTCTTCCCGCCGGTGACGGGGGGGTAGGAAACCCATGATCCGCGTCCAGCAGCGAGACTTCGACATCGGCGCCGAGATTGAAGGCCTGCGCGCGGGACGCACCGATATCGGCGCCATCGTCACCTTCACCGGCACCGTGCGCGACAGCGCCATGGGCGCGCGCGTTTCGCAAATGACGCTCGAGCATTATCCCGGCATGACGGAGAAAGAGCTTGAGCGTATCGAGGGGCAAGCCTGCGAACGCTGGCCGCTGCAGGCAAGCCTCGTCATCCACCGCTATGGCCCGATGCAACCGGGCGAGAATATCGTGCTGGTGATCACCGCATCCGCACACCGGCAGGCGGCCTTCGAGGCGGCGGAATTTCTGATGGACTATCTCAAGACCAGCGCGCCTTTCTGGAAAAAGGAAGACGGCGCGGAGACAGGCGGCTGGGTCGATGCGCGCGAAAGCGACGATACTGCGCTGGCGCGCTGGGGGCCTGAGAAAAAGGCCGCCGAATAGCGGTTCTTGCCAACTATTTTTTTGCACATTTTCCGGGCGGAATACCGGTTCTCACGCCCGCCTTCGCTGGGATATGCTTTTCCTGAAAAAGCGCTAATTCGACTTGAGCACCGGCTTTTGGGGGCCCCATTTGCAGGTCTCGACCCAGCGGCAACCCGCGGCTCGGGTACAGCGGCGCACGAATTTGCAGACCTGGCAGCGGGTGACATAGCCGCATCTGAGCTGGCCATAATTGTTGCGCCAGCAACTGCGCACCTTGGCGCAGGTCGGGAAGGTATCGACGCGGTGCAGATAGCGCTCCAGCGAACCCGTAATATCCGCGCCGGACAAGATTCGCCCGGCCGGCATCGCTTGCGATGTTGCGGACAAGCCTGCCAGAAAAACCGCAAACCCTATGACAAAAACTGTAAAAACCGGTTTTGACAAACTCACCTGCCACTCCCCCGAATTGATACGCATACAAATCACCCGCGGTGAAAATATATCACGAAGCGCCGCGAAGCGCCGAGTCCCGTGGAGGTAAAATCGTTCGTATGCGTTCCTACGCTTGATATTCGGCTCGCGAAGTCAAATATACCCCCCAAGGTTCAGCAACCGCCGCGTGTGGGAGGATTTCCGATGTTTCGCGCCCGATTTGCTTCATTCGCCATCGCATGCGCCGTTTTGATCGCAGTCGCCGTCGGCGGCGCGCAAGCGGCCATCGAAGAGAAGCGCGTCGCGCTGGTCATCGGCAATTCCGATTACCAGCATACCTCCCAACTGGCCAATCCCGTGCGCGACGCCCGGGCCGTGGCCGCGGTGCTTGCCCGCCTCGGCTTCGATGTGGTCGAGGGATTCAACCTGGATCAGGCGCAAATGCGCGCGAAAATCCGCGAATTCACCTCCCGCATCGACAGCGCCGCGGTAACCCTGTTCTACTATGCGGGACACGGATTCCAGATCGACGGCAAGAATCACCTGGCCCCGATCGACGCAAGGCTGTCGCGCGAGAGCGATGTCGATTTCGAGACCATTCCGCTCAACCTGGTGCTGCGCCAGATGGAGCGGGAAAAGCGGACAAACCTCATATTTCTTGATGCCTGCCGCGACAACCCGCTGGCCAGCGCGCTTGCGCGCAGCATGGGCCGGGCCCGCTCCGCCGCCGTCAGCCGCGGTCTCGCCCGGGTCGAATCCGGCGTCGGCACGCTGATCGGCTATGCCACCAGCCCCGGCATGGTAGCCTATGACGGCAAGGGCCAGCACAGCCCCTATACCAGCGCCATCCTGAAACATATCGAGAAACCCGGCGTCTCGATCAACGACATGATGATCGCGGTCCGGCAGGATGTTCTGGCCGAATCCCAGGGCAAGCAAATTCCCTGGGAACATTCCTCGCTGACCGGGCAATATTATTTCAAGGCGCCGGTGCGGGTCGCGGTTGCCGATACCAAGCCCAAGGCAACGGCCCCCGCGTCATCCACCTCCGACGGCACCCGGAAAGCCGTGGCCAGCGCCTATGAGGCAACGGTCGCCGTCGGTTCTTGCGGCGCCTACAGGATTTTTGAGGAGCAGCACCGCAATACATTCTATGGCCGGCTGGCCGAGGAATATCTGAAGACCAACTGCCAGAAAAAAACGCAGCGGGCCATCAAGGTTGAATCGGCGGACGTGAAAAAGCCGGCCAAGGCCGCGGCCGACACCCAGAAGATTGTCGTTGCCGCCGCCGACCCGGCGCCCGCACCCGCGGCAGGGGCAGCGAAGGAAGACAGGCCCGACATCGGCGCGCTGACCGTCGCGATCCAGAAAGAGCTGGCGCGCGTCGGCTGCAGCCCGGGCCGGCCCGACGGCGACTGGGGCAAGCGGACACGCAGCGCCATAAGCCGTTTCAATGCACAGGCGAGCCTCGACCTTCCATCCGACAGGCCGAGCGAAGCCACACTGGCGGCGTTAAAGGCAAAAACCGAGACGGTCTGCGCCGCGGCGCCTTCGAAAACCGTGACGACGCCGGCAAAGACGACCAGGAAGAAAGTGGCCTCACCCGCGGCGAAAAAGCCGGGACCGCCGGCAGCCAAGAAGAAGCCCAAGGAAGACCGTTACTGGGGCGGCGAGGACACCCGCGTCGATTGCGAGATGCGAGGTCTCTGGACCGCCGATTGCTTCACGAAGAAGAAACGCTGAGCGGGCAGCGAGGAAAGCTGCCGGTTATCCGGTCGCGGCGACGCTCTCGGCCGGCTGCACCAGCGCCATATAGTCGTTGAGCAGCGTCTCGGTGATCTCGCCGGTCTGGAAGCGGTGCGGGCCGATTTCCGAGACCGGCGTTACTTCCGCCGCGGTACCGGTGATGAAACATTGTTCAAAACCGTCCAATTCGTCCGGCATGATCGCCCGCTCGACGATTTCATAACCGCGCTTGCGCGCCAGATCGATGACCGTGCGCCGGGTGATTCCGTTGAGAAAACAGTCGGCTTCCGGCGTATGGATGACGCCGTCCTGCACAAAGAAAATATTCGCGCCCGTCGCTTCGGCGACCCGGCCGCGCCAGTCATACATCAGCGCGTCGGCATAGCCGGCGGCCTCGGCCCGGTGCTTCTCCAGCGTGCAGATCATATAAAGGCCCGCGGCCTTGGCGCGCGTGGGCGCGGTGCGCGGGTCGGGCCGGCAATATTCGGCGATCGCCAGGCGGATGCCTTTCAGCCGTTCGGCCGGATCAAAATAGGAACCCCAGTCCCAGGCGGCGATGGCGACATTGATACGGTTTTCCTGCGCGGATACGCCCATCTGCTCGCTGCCGCGCCAGGCGACCGGGCGAACATAACCCTCGCTCAATCCTTGCGCGGCGACGACATCGCGGCAGGCCTGATCGATTTCCGCGACCGAATAGGGAAGCTTGAAACCAAGAATATCGGCGGACAGATGCAAACGCTCGGTATGTTCGGTCAGTTTGAAGATTTCACCGCCATAAACGCGCTCGCCCTCGAATACGCAACTCGCATAATGCAGCCCATGGGTGAGCACATGAAGCTTGGCGTCCGGCCAATCGACCATCTCGCCATTCATCCAGATAACGCCTTCGCGGCTGTCGTAAGGATTCGTCGTACCCGTCGCCATTTCTTTTCGCTCCCGGATCGGCGCGCCGGTCTCTTTCTGTCAGTCGGCGCGGCTCGGCGCGCTAATCATATTTCCCTATGTCGCCCAAAAAGTCAGGAAAATTCCATAAAAACGGTTGCCACCAGTATCAATCGGTCCAAAATAAGTCAACATGGCTGACATAAACGATCAAATCTCATCCGCGGAGCCCAAGAAGGGCGGGGAAAACAGGCCGGACAGCCGCTCCCCAGCCGCGCCGCCAGGCGTCGAACCGATATTGCTCGAGCTGACGGAGCTGCTGTTTTTCGCTTATCGTGATTTTATTTGCGAGCCGGACGCCATTCTCGCGGAATTCGGATTCGGCCGGGCGCATCACAGGGTTCTTCATTTTGTGAACCGCCATCCGGGACTGCGGGTCGCCGACCTGCTGGACATCCTGAAGATTACCAAGCAGAGCTTGGGCCGCGTATTGAAGCAGCTGGTGGACGAAGGCTATATCGTGCAAAGAGCTGGAAAGGAGGACCGCCGTGAACGATTGCTTTATCCGACCGAGCGCGGCAAAACTCTCGCGGCCCAGCTTGCCCGGTCCCAGCTTCACCGTATCGCCGAAGCGCTTGAAGACGCCGGCGCCGGCGCATCGCAAAGCGTACGGGACTTTCTTTATCATATGGTCGCGCCGGAGGATCGCGCATCGGTGACCCATTTGCTGGCATCGGTAACACCGCAGAGCGGCGGCGACAGGAGCGGATCATGACGCAAAAACCCGGAAAGCCGGGAACGAGGCAGGGCCGGGGTGAATCCTTGCCCGACAACGCACCGCATATTCTGGTTGTTGATGACGATCAGCGTATCCGGGATTTACTGGGCCGGTTCCTCTATGAAAACGGCTTCCGCGTAACCACCGCGGAGAATGCCGGCTGCGCGCGCGCGATGATGAAGGGCCTTGCCTTCGATATTCTCGTGCTGGACGTGATGATGCCGGGCGAGTCCGGCTTCGAATTCGCCGAGTGGCTGCGGGACAATCGCAATGTCCCGATTTTGATGCTGACCGCCCGCACCGAACCCGATCAGCGCATCAAGGGGCTCGAAACCGGGGTTGACGATTATCTCGCCAAGCCCTTTGAGCCCCGCGAACTGCTATTACGGCTGCACAACATCTTGCGCCGGCAACAAAGGCGCGATGGCGGCACGGATACGATAAAGATGGGCGATCTGACTTTTCATGTCGTCCGCGGCGAACTGAGACGCCAGGACCAGACGGTCAAGCTGACGGAGCGCGAGCGTGACTTGCTGCGGCAGTTTGCCCAGCGGCCCGGCACCGCCATTTCGCGCCACGAGCTCGCCGGCGGCAACGGCGACGGCGGCGAACGGGCCGTTGACGTCCAGATCAACCGGCTGCGGCGAAAAATAGAAGCCGACCCAAGCAACCCGGTCTATCTGCAAACTGTCAGGGGCAAGGGCTACGTCCTGCACGCGGAATAATGGTCTCCATTCCAGAGCGCAGCACCACGGCGGCGGACCGCCTCAATCTTCTCCAGCGTCTCGGCCGCATTGTCGGCAATCAGATGCCGAAGGGCCTGTATGCCCGCGCGCTCATTATCATCATCGCGCCGATGGTGCTGCTGCAGTCGGTTGTCGCCTTCGTCTTCATGGAGCGTCACTGGGAAACGGTAACGCAGCGGCTGTCCGAAGGCACCACACGCGACATTGCGCTGCTTCTGTCGGTCTATGAGACCTATTCGCATAACGACAATTACGAAAAGCTGATCCGGATGGCGCAGAAGGATCTGCACCTGTCCGTGCAGATTTTGCCTGATCAGGATCTGCCGCCTGCCCGGTCGAAACCGTTCTTCGCTCTGCTCGACCGCACGCTGAGCGACCAGATAAGGAAGCAAATAGGCAAACCCTTCTGGATCGATACGGTCGGGCGCTCGCACCTGGTCGAGATCCGCATAAAACTCGAAGAAGCCGTGTTCCGCGTGCTTGCCCGCCGCAGCCAGACCTATGCCTCCAACTCCCATATTTTCCTTATCTGGATGGTCGGCACGTCGCTTGTTCTGCTGACTGTCGCGATCCTCTTCCTGCACAACCAGATCAAGCCGATCCTGAGACTGGCTCAGGCCGCGGAACGGTTCGGCAAGGGGCGCCCGACGCCGCCGGATTTCCGCCCGCGCGGCGCGCGCGAGGTTCGTGCCGCGGCGCGCGCTTTCATCGAGATGCGCGACCGCATCGAACGGCAGATGGCGCAGCGCACGACGATGCTCGCCGGTGTCAGCCACGACCTGCGCACCATCCTGACCCGCTTCAAGCTGCAACTGGCGATGGCCGGCGACAGTGAGGAAGCGACGGATATGCGCCGCGACGTCGACGAGATGCAGGCGATGCTTGAGGACTATATGGCCTTTGCCCAGGGCGACTCCAGCGAGCAGATCAGCCGCGTCAACATCCGCCAGCTGTTGCGCGAAAGCCGGAAGCAGGCGGCTCACAGCGGCAAACAGGTAACGCTGAAGATGCCGGAAGAACCGGTCATTGTTGCGCTCCGCGCCCGCGCTTTCAAGCGGGCCGTCGACAATGTCGTATCAAATGCGGTGCGCTTCGCCGATCATGTCTCGATCGATGCCGCAAGAACGAAACGTTTCCTGTCCATACGCATCGAGGATGACGGGCTCGGCATTCCCGAAGACGAGCGCGAGGAGGTTTTCCGCCCCTTTTACCGACTCGACGACGCGCGCCAGCAGGACACCGGCGTCAGCACCGGTCTTGGTCTGTCGATCGCCCGCGACATCATCCGCAGCCATGGCGGCGATATCGTCCTCTCCGACAGCAAGATGGGCGGGCTTAAGGCGACGATCCGGGTGCCGGTTTAAAAGCTTCGACCCTACCCGCGCCCGATAAAGGGCATCTTGGTCGCCATAATTGTCATGAACTGCACGTTGGTCTCCAGCGGCAGCGAGTCCATATAAAGCACTGCGTCGGCGACCTGCTGCACCTCCATGAGCGGCTCGGGCACAACCCGTCCGTCGGGCTGCGGCACGCCTTTCTTCATGCGCTCGGTGCGCTCGGTCAACGCATTGCCGATATCGATCTGGCAGCAGGCGATATCGTGTTCCCGGCCGTCCAGCGCGATCGATTTGGTAAGACCGGTGATGGCATGTTTGGTCGAGGTATAGGGCGCCGACAGAGGGCGCGGCGCATGGGCTGAGATCGAGCCATTGTTAATGATCCGCCCGCCCTTGGGATGCTGGGCTTTCATGATCCTGATCGCCTGCTGGGCGCAATAGAAGGATCCGCTCAGATTGACGTTGACGACCGCCTGCCATTCCTCCGGCTCCAGATCTTCCATGGCAACGCCGCGCGCGCTGGTGCCGGCATTGTTGAAAAGCAGATCAAGACGCCCGAAATTTTCTTTCATCGCGGCGAAAGCGGCGGCGACCGATTGGGGATCGGAGACATCCATGGGCACGCCAAGCATCCGGCCCTCGCCTTCCGCCGCCATTCGGGCGGTTTCCTCCAGCGCGTCGCCCCGCCGCCCGGTCAGCACGACCGAGTAGCCGTTGCGCTGGAGTGTCAGCGCCGTGGCGCGGCCGATACCGCTGCCTGCCCCTGTCACCAATGCTATCTTTCCGCCAGCCATTCACTCTCCCCCTTTAAAAAAATTCGGCAGTGCATGTGCTAGGACGTGAACTCATAAAAGCAGCCATAGCCGATCGAGGATCTGACTTCCGCTTTCGCGGGCAAAGCGGACATAAACCGCAGTGACGCAGAATGTCTGCTTCTGACCCATAGCGGACATGCGTAACAGGCTCCCTAGTTCCATCTCAGCGTGTGTCGCATGGAATGGTTACGAAGAAAAAGAGCAGCGAGGTTATTGTTAGCTCTTCTTGGCGCCCAGCCTCGCGCAGAGAGACCATGGAGCTGACTGCCATGCACCCCCGCCGATCCTGTAGAAACAGTTGTTCGGGTTGTTGTGGCCCGTTGATACCTGCACCGTCTGGCCCAGATACTTAGTCGTTCCGAGTATTGCAGCATGGGCCGTATTAGTGACGACGAAGGAAAGTACGAGCAGTGCGAATAGGGACAATATCACGCGTATCATTTTACACCTCGTTA
Source organism: Hyphomicrobiales bacterium (assembly GCA_021775575.1). Taxonomy (GTDB): domain Bacteria; phylum Pseudomonadota; class Alphaproteobacteria; order Rhizobiales; family Methyloligellaceae; genus JAJFHO01. The sequence goes on along the minus strand of JAJFHO010000164.1, from coordinate 19,266 downwards.
TAGTTGAGCATCGAACATCTTACTGAAATACTAAGTAAGTCAGCCACCATCGTCGAGGCTAACGATCAAAGTCACCGAAAGTCCGCTAATGACCCTGAGCGGACTCTCTTGATCTGTCGGAACAGACGCTGTTTCACGCTGGTCACAGGGCTGTGATCGATTTACCACATCCATTCAGGATTCGGCAGGCAAAGGTGGCAAATAATGGCACCCTCCCCCCGCAATCGGCATAATCTCCTACGCAATAAATAAGATTGAGCAGGATTGAGTCTGTGCGGGGGGGGGGCACAATTGCCATGAAATTTCCAAGCCGTCTAATCTCGGGTCTGATGTTTGCTTCTCTTGCGTTCGCCATGCCGGCAAGCGCGCAGGATGCGATGACTCAGATCGGCAATGCGACCATTACCGTCGGCGGCGGTACGGCGACCCTCGATCTGCCAGATGTGAAATTCAACAAAACGATACCTATCGCTGCCGTTGGACAAACAGTCTCAAGTCGGGTGACGGACGCGGATGATTTTTCCGACGAGATCGGCTGGAACATTAATGGCGCAATCACGGCTCCAATGGGCGGGAACAAGCACGTTTCGTTGAGCGGCTTCTGGGCCAATATTGAGGACGATGACACCTCGTCCTGTACGTCCGTCGCCGGTGCGATTTGCATCGTCAACGCGCTTATTCCGAATCCCGCCGCTTTAGTCGCTCTCGCCGCCGCTGTTGGCACGTCATTCATTAGCAGGACCGAACGCGACGTCGATCAGGCCGGGGTTGCTCTTGAAGTCAAGCAATTGCTAACGCCGGGCATCTCGGGTGTCACGCAGGCTCCGAACGCGCGCTATCTGGCGCTCGGCGCCGACTGGCGGGCGATCTATCAGGACATGACGATCAACACGACTTTACCTCCTGGCGCTTTCAGTCAGATTTACACTGAGGAGCTTGACACAGACTATTACGGTGTTTTCGCGGCCTATGGCGGTGACTACTGGCCGATGCTGTTCAAGGGGCTTTGGAACCGCTGGGGTTTGCAGTCGTCGTTCCGTCTTCAAGGTGGCATATATTATGCCGACACTGACTATTCGGGCATCATGCGCAGCACCTCTGCCTTGGCCCTAAACAGCAATGCGGGCGATTCAAATAACGAGGTTGCCTTCATCGGCGGTCTTACGCTGGAGACGCGCAAGCAGATTGGACGGCGCGCAACACTGTCACTCAGGAGCGAGTATGAATATTATTCCTACGTTCCTGACATGAACTACAACGACACCATAAATGGTGGCAATTTACTGGGACCGAATGTCGGCACGACCATCGGCGACGACGATGCCTATGCCATGCGCACGTCCTTGCGCCTGACCATGAAGCTAGGGCCGGACTCGATCATGGAGCCGCAATAGTAGCGCAGCTGCAACACTGAAATTCCTACTCGTGAACTTTCTGGCGAATGTCTGCTATTGGCACGAAGCAGACATTCCATGCTGTGTAGATTTATGTCCGCTTTCGGCAAAAAAGCGGACAGTCCCGCAACGGCTCCAGCCGATGCTCATTTATGAGTACACGGCCTAGAACAACCGCCCGCCATCGGGCACCTTCAGATCGGGCGAAAACAGCACGACCCCGCCTTTTTCATCCGGAAATCCGAGCGTCAGAACCTCCGACATCAAAGGGCCTATTTGCCGTGGCGGAAAATTGACTACCGCCGCCACCTGCCGGCCGACCAGCTCTTCGGGAGCGTAGCGGAGGGCGATCCGGGCGGAGCTTTTCTTCTCGCCGATCGCCGGCCCGAAATCGATCCACAATATCAGCGCCGGTTTGCGCGCCTCAGGGAAAGGTTCGGCGCGCATGATCGTGCCGACGCGAATGTCGACCTTCGCGAAATCGCCGAACGCGATTTCGGGAGATGCCTCACCGCTACCCGGCAACGGGCCGCTCTGGCACCGTCGGCGCCGCGCCGCGGCCGGACGCGTCTTTGCGGCGGCGCGGCGCGAAGCAGCAGGCGAGCTTTTTCAGATCGCCGCAGATCGCGTCGAGCCGCTTCAGCCAGCGCTCGCCATCGCGCAACTCCCGGTCGAGGACAGCCATCGTTTTTGCCTGATCGGGGTCGTCATCCTTCAGCCAGACCGGAACGACCCGGCCATACAGGCACATCATTCCCGAAACCCGCGCGCATCCCTTCGCCCCGCCGGTCGGAATGCCGGCCGCATTGAGCATCCAGCCATGGCTCGACATGGCGGCGCAAACGAACCGCGCCGTTCCCGGACCGGGGAGCGCACATCGGGCGTCGGCATGAATCCTCCGCAGGGCGGCCTTGTACGGCTCCAGCACGTCCAGGCGCGTCATCAGCACGTCGAACAGCCGGTCGCGCGCCGGCGCATCCATATCGGGCGCCTTGACCCTTTTCAGGACCTCGGCATCCACCGCGTCGACAAAAGCTGCGAGTATTTCCGACTTGGAGCGGAAGCGCCTGTGGAGGGCGCCCAGGGACATGCCCGCTTTCCTTGCGATATCGGCGAGGGTCACGTCGCGCCAACCCCGCTTTTTGGCAAGCTTCAGGGAAGCCATGATGATCCTGCCGCGTTTTGACTTGTTGTCAAACATGAGATTACTCCTTTGGCCCGAGGATAGAGCGAACCGCGGGCGTTTTGAAGGGTAAGCCGACAGTCTTGCGATTATCGCACGCCAAGGGGGGCGGCGATAATTTGTTCGACGCACGGCCCCTGCTCCAAAATCGCACCGATGCGCGGGTCAACAAAAGAGCGTCTCGGCTTTACGGTCTGTTCATGGCTTATCATTACACTGCGCGGGTTGACCGGTTGTTTTCCTCGGCCCGACAGGAGTTCTCGAAATGCATGATGATGATTTGGATGTTATCCAGAATCGGCGCGTAAAATCCGACCGGCGCCAAACACCCGACCGGCGCGCCGAGCAAAAGCCTTTCAAAGCCCCCGATCGACGCTCCGAGCAGACCCGGCGCAAAAGTACCGACCGGCGCACTGAGCACTAACGCTTTCTAATTTCGCACTTTTTGAGACCAGCCTGCCCGTTCCGCAGGCGGATTTCGCATGTCCGCGCAGAGGGCGCGGTTTGATACAAATCATGGCGCACGGATTGCAGGCGTTCGACTATCGGCGCCATGGAAAAACAGTCCGATAGATCGCCGCCATTCCGGAGATCGCGCGGAGCCGGCCGAAGGCGCCGTACCGCGAGGGTCACCATTGTCGGCATTGTGCTGGCGGGGCTGGCAGGGCCGCTCTCCGCACAGGAAGAAGAGACCTGGCTGATCCTGCTGCGGGATCAGTTGCTTGTCGAAAAGCAGTGCCAGCTCAACTACACGACCGGCCTGCGCAAGTTTGAGATTGCCGGACAACAGGCGCTGGACGTGCGTGCGCATTGCTATGACCAGCGAGCCTTCGACTCGTCGTGGCGACCGGAAGAACAGCGCTACGAATTCAGGTTCTGCGAGCCGACCGCCTGCTGACACGCGCTTTTCTCAGGCGGCCTCGCCCAGCTTTTCGGTGCAGCCGATAATCATGCGCAGCATACGGCGCGGCTGGCTATAATCGTCCACCGCTGCATGCATCGAGGCGCGATTGTCGAGGCCCAGCATCATGTTGAGACCCCATTGATGCCGGAACTGAAACTCCGGCTTCAGAGCATGTGCGTATAGCTCTTCCAGAAGATCGTCGCTTTCAGCCTGCGATACTTCGTTGATTTTCATCACATAACCAGGGTTCACGAAAAGAAGCTTGCGCCGCGTGCGGGCATGGGTCCGGACCACGGGATGCACCACGTCAGGATGGGTTTCGCGTTGTTTCTGAGTCAGTTTGGGGGTTGCCCCTCCGGTATTCCAGCCAAAGCGATGGGTTGCCGTAAGCCCCTCGATCCGCTGCTTTGTCTTTTCGGGCAGACTGTCATAAGCCAAGTACATGTTGGCCGCCAGCGTATCGCCGCCCTTGCCCGGAATTTGCGTCGAATAGAGGAAGATCGCGTCGGACGGGTTTTCTTCATAGCTCAAATCCGAATGCCAGAAGGCTCCGGCCGGCTTGGCGGTGTCGCGAGACTCGTTGGTTCCCGTATTGCGGGCAATGATCGAAACCTCATACCCTTCGGGATGGTGATACTGGTCGAGAATATGCGGCACCAAAGGCCCGAACCGGTGGCCAAAATCCCTGAGCCAGGGCACATTCTCCTCCAGCTCGGGTATGACGATCGCAATATGGTCGAACATCGCCTGCTCGACCAAGTTGAAGTCCTCGTCGCTGAGCGGCTTGCGTGAATCCAGCCCATGCACAAGCGCACCCATCGGCCCGTCGAGGGCCTCGATCCTTATCGCCATGGCGACACCTCCAGGATGTGCATTATCCTGCCGATCGAACGGGAATTCCAGACCTTTCCATTCGCCCTGCGGTTATTCGAGAGCGGGCTGCTTGTCACTCCATGGCCGCGCCTGTTCAAGCGCGGCGGCGGCGGCGAATATGTCTGTTTCCTTCAAGGCCGGCGCCACGAGTTGGAGGCCCACCGGCAACCCTTGCGAGGTAAAACCCGCCGGGACCGATCCTGCCGGTTGCCCGGTCAGGTTGAACGGATATGTATAGCGCGCCCAGCCGACGATATTGGCGTCGGGCATCGAGGGCGGAATATCGAGCCCCGTATCGAAGGGCGGCACGGGAAGCGTCGGTGTGGCGAGCAGATCGAAATCTTCCATGAAACGCCTGACCTGTTCGCGCAGCGCGTAACGCTCGAATACTGCCGTGTAGTAGCCATACATGGTCTGGCCCACGGCCTGTTCCAGCATCGCCCGAACCGCCGGGTCAAACTGTTCCGGCGCGGCGTCGAGCGCGCCCTTCAGCCGCGTGCCGGCGCCCGCATAGAATTCCGCCATCCAGATTTCGAGAGGATCCTCGTCGAACGGGCCATCCACAAGCTCCACGCTGCAGCCCTGTTCCTCAAGCGCGCCGAGGGCGGCTTCGCACAGTTCCACGACCTCGCGCTCCGGGCGTGCGTAGCCCATGGTCGGGCTCCAGGCGATCCGCATGCCCTTGGCCGGCCGGTCGCACGCGGCCAGAAAATCGGGCAGCGGTTCGGCGACGCTGGCCGGATCGCGCGCATCGTAGCCGGCAACGGCGGACAGCAGGAACGCCGCGTCGCGTACAGTCCGTGACATCGGTCCGGCATGAACCAGGGTCGGCGCCAGAACCGCCGGGAAGACCGGAATCCGGGCGAATTGCGGTTTGATCGCGAACAGATTCGTGCAGGAAGCGGGGATACGGACGGACCCGCCGCCATCCGTTCCGATAGCAAAAGGCGTAACCCCGGCGGCCACGCTTGCCGCCGCGCCGCAGCTCGACCCGCCCGGCGTTTTGGATATGTCCCACGGGTTCAGCGTCCAGCCTGTCACCGGCGAATGGCCGACCGCCTTGCAGCCGAGTTCATCCGTCGTCGTCTTGCCAAGCAGGCAGGCGCCCGCCGCCAATGCCCGCTCCGCGACCGGCGCACTGAGGGCCGCAATATTGTCGGAGAAGGATTTGGTCCCGAAGGTATGCCGGACGGCATCGACGGGAATCAGATCCTTCACCGAGATCGGCAACCCGCACAGGGCGCCGACGCCCTCGCCCGACATATAAGCGGATTCAGCGTGGCGCGCCGCCTCGAGTGCCATGTCGCGGGTGACGGTGACAAACATGTTGCAAATGGCGTCAGCCTGTTCGAGCCGCTCCAGGCTCGCGCGAACGAGCTCGACGGGAGAGATTTCCCCGCGCACCATCAGGTCTTTCAATTCCAGTGCGCTGGCGAAAATCAGCTCGCCGGTCGTCTCCCGAGTGCCCATCTTACGATGAAAGCTCGGCTGAGCGCCTCGCCGCCAGCCGGACCGCGCGGGTCATCAGGTCCTGCAACCCCTCCGCGCCCATCAGGATCTCGAGCGCCGCGGCCGTCGTGCCGCCGGGCGAGGTAACATTTTTCCTGAGCTCGGCCGGATCGAGATCCGACCGGTGCATCAGCTCGCCGGCGCCCGACACCGTGGCGCGGGCAAGACGCATGGCGAGATCCCGGTCCAGTCCGGCCGCCACGCCTGCTTCGGCCAGGCATTCCGCCAGCAGGAAAACATAAGCCGGCCCCGAGCCCGAAACGGCGGTTACCGCATCCAGCAAATCCTCATCGTCAATCCAGGCGACTTGACCCACGGCGGAGAGCAAGGCGACACATGCTTCCCTTTGCTCCGCCGAGACAGCCGCGTTCGGGCAGGCGACGGTAATCCCGCGCCCGATGGAAGCCGGCAAATTGGGCATCGAGCGCACGACAGCCGTGCCGGTGGCGAAATGTTTCTCGATGCTCGCCAGTCTTCGCCCGGCGGCAATCGACAGGACGACGCCCCGTGCACCCAGCCGCTCCGACAGCGGCGGCAGCACCGCGTCCATGATCTGGGGTTTCACGGCAAGCACGACGACCGCCGGATCGGCGGGCAGCGACGGCGCGCCGTCCATAACGATCCCGGCATCGCGGGCGAGACTGGCGATCTCCTCCGCCGGCTGAGGGTCCTGTATAAAAACGGAGGTCGGATCGAGGCCCTGATCCAGCCAGCCGGCGAGCATTGCGCCGCCCATCTTACCCGCGCCGACCAGCAACAGCGGTCCGCGAAGGGAAATGGTCATGCCCGTCCTTCGGTCTCGAACATGACGACCGACAATGCGTCCGACGCGCTTTTGCCGGCCCAGATCACAAATTGGAAGGCCTGGAAGTAACGCTCGCAATTCTCCAGCGCCGCCTGCAGCAGCGCCTCGCACTGAGTGGCCGTCGGTTCGGCCCCGTTCAGCATCAGGCCGTGGCGGAACAGAAGCAGTCCTTCCTGGTTCCAGATATCGAAATGGCCAATCCACAGCTGCTCGTTGATCGAAGCCATCAGCCGGTAAATTTCGTTGAGCCGCGACTCCGGAACCTTCAGATCGATCGCGCAGGCCAAATGCAGGGCCTCCAGATCGTCGCGCCAGTTCAATGAAATATGATAATCGGTCCAGGTACCGTTGACCGAGAGCGATAATTCGTCTTCCGCGCTGCGTTCGAACGCCCAGTCGTGACTGGTCGCGATATGCTCGACCATGTCGACCGGATTCGAAAAACGCTCAAAATTGGGTTCTACCGAAGCCATTTCTTGTCCTTGTGCCGGCGTAGTCCTGCCGTTCCCCACGCACGCGACATCCCCCGCGAATCACTCACCCCCACAATATATCGCGTTCTAACCTATCAAGACCACAACGTGTGCGACCTTATGCGCAGCGCGAAATGAGTCGCAAGGTGGACGGGAAAATTGTCCACGCGAATTTCCGCACTCCGTCTTTCCCTCCCATGGCCGGCGCGAACAGGCGCTGGACATGGCTGTTGCCGCAAAAGCGGCGGTGTTGCCTCCTTAAAAGCCCGGTTTTGGTTTCTTCTGCTTCACCGGCCGGGGTGGCCCCGACGGTGTCCCTTCGAATTCCAGCTCCGCCAACGCGGCCTCGAGATCGGTAATGCGTTTTTCAAGACGGATATTCTCCTCGCGCGCCTTTTGCGCCATCGCCTTGACCGCTTCGAACTCCTCGCGCTGCACAATGTCGAGTTCGTTCAGGATACGCTCCGCCTGGCCGCGCATCACCGTGTCGATTTCCTTGCGTACGCCCTGGGCGGCGCCGGCGGCATCGGTCATCAGTCTGCCAAGTTCATCGAACAACCGGCCTGTGGTTTGGGTCATGTCTGAATTGTCATCCATTTACGCATGGTGGGGAAGTTCTTAACGCCGGAAAGTGGCCCTGTCACAAGATACTGTGGCGATTATTGCGCCTGGATGCGGCGCAATCATGGCGCAATATATTGCTCCTTCTGGAAAAAGTCGGTTTTGCTACCAGGGCGGATATGCGCTAGAAGCCGATCCATCCTGAAATCCGGTGAGAATGAGCATGAAACAGGGCGTTTTCAACCGACCTTCGCGCAAGCTCGTCGAACGGCTTGAACGCATTGCCACAAGCACGCTTGCCAATGCCTTCGACCGGGTCGGACTGCACGCAAATATCGTTACCCATATCGACGCGGCGGCGCCGGGGTTCCGTTTCGCCGGGCCCGCCGTCACCGTCAAGGAGGCCGCCGGCGAATTCGGCGACTTCACGTCCGAGGACTTCGCCGTCGGCGCCATGATCGATGCGGCCAGCGCCGGCGACGTGATCGTTGTCGACGCCGGCGGTGCGGAATGCTCGACCTGGGGCGGGATGGCATCCTATGCCGCGAAGCTGAAGGGTGTCGCCGGGCTTGTTGTCGATGGCGGTGTGCGCGACCGTGAAGAAATGATCGAATTCGATTTCCCCGTATTTGCCCGGCACATGATCCCGACCACTGGCCGGACGCGGCTGAAAGTGGAGGCTATCAACGTGCCGGTGACCATTGGCGGCGTGGCGGTGGCGCCCGGCGACATCATTGTCGCCGATGGCACGGGCGTAGCGGCCGTGCCCGCGGGCAAGGCCGAAGAGGTCGCCGATCTGGCTGAGAGTTTCGCGCGCGACGATGCGGCGGCGATGGAGGATTTGAAGGCCGGGCTCACTTTCTCGCAAGCCATGGCGAAATATAAGGGTATCTGAATGGACGCCAGCGTATCGGCTCCGCCAAAGCTGGCGTCGGTTATCGCCCGGACACTGCGCGCCCACGGCGTGAAGCGCATGTTCGGCATTCCCGGCGGCGGTTCCAATCTTGCGCTCATCGAAGCGGCCGGCACGGCGGGCATAGATTTCGTGCTGGCGCGAACCGAGACGGCGGCGGCGATCATGGCCGCCGTGACTGCCGAAATGACCGGTATACCCGGCGTGGTGTTGACGGGCGTCGGACCGGGCGCGGCAAGCGTCGTCAACGGCGTCGCCTATGCCCATCTGGAAAAAGCGCCGCTGCTGGTCTTTACCGATGGGCCGGCCTCGTCGCTGCATCAGGCCTTCGACCAAAACGCGCTGTTCGCGCCAGTTACAAAATTCCAGACACGGCTGCGTCCGCACAATGGCGAAACGGAACTCGCAGCCGCGATCAGCGCCGCGCTGACGCCGCCCTGGGGACCGGTGCATCTGGACCTGACGGCGGGCGACGCGACGACGCCTGTATCGGGAAATGCGGACCCGGCGCGGGAGCAAGCGGCCTTCTCCTCGGGCGCGAAGGCCCTTGAGGAGGCATGCGCGCTTGTCGCCGGCGCCCGGCGGCCCGCGATCATTGCCGGGCACGAGGCGCGGCACGGAGATTGTCCAAGGGCGCTGCGCGATCTCGCCACATCGCTTCGCTGCCCGGTTCTCACGACCTATAAGGGGAAGGGCGTTCTGCCAGACAGCCATGCGGGCCTGTGCGGCCATTTCACCGGGGCCCTCGCCGAGGGAGACATCCTGCAAAAAGCCGATCTCATCATCCTGTACGGATTCGATCCGGTCGAGATGATCCCCGGCTCATGGGACCATGCGGGCCGGGTTCTCGACCTGAGCGCGTTCGACCGGGAGACGCCCACCATCGACGCCGCCGTGCGCGTGGTTGCGGATCTGCCCGAAACCGTAGCCGCACTCCTCGAAACCGACACCGGTACCGAATGGCAACCGGATGACCTGACCGGGCTTCGCGCCGCCTTGCGCGGACGCCTCGCCCTGGAGGGCGATGGTCACACGGTACAGAGCGTGATGGAGACGCTTTCGGAACTCGCACCGAAAGAGTGCCGGCTCACCGTCGATGCCGGTGCGCATATGTTCTCCGCCTTTGCCTGCTGGAGGGCCGAGGAGCCCTTCGGCGTCCTGAAGTCGAATGGCCTGTCGACCATGGGCTATGCGCTTCCCGCCGCGATCGCTTCCTGCCTGCATGAGCCCGAGCGCCGCGTCGTGGCGGTTACCGGTGACGGCGGCATGATGATGTGCCTGTCGGAACTGGCGACGGCGGCCGAGCATGGCTGCAATCTGGTCGTCGTCGTAATCAACGACGCCGCGCTGTCGCTCATCGACATCAAGCAGCAAGGTCAGCAATATCGCAGCCGCGGCGTGCGCACGCCGAACACGGATTTCGCCGCCTGCGCCAGGGCTCTGGGGTGCCGGGGCTGGCGTATCGAGGCCGGCGAGCCTTTGCTGCCCGCCCTGCGCGATGCCTTCGACGGGGACGGACCCGCCCTCGTCGATGTCGTGGCGGACGCGCGCAGCTATTCCGGCCAGCTTGAAACCTTGCGCGGATGACGCCGCGCCCATCACGCACCATCAAAGCAGCGTCAGATGGGCGAGAGCCCGACCCGGGACGGCCATCGTCGCTTGACAACAATCCCGCATGACGCGAAAGCTCCGCCACGCAAGGAACCCCGATGCCGCTCTTCGCCATTCCCTTTCCCGTTCTGGACCCGGTTGCCCTCGAAATCGGACCCGTCGCCGTGCGCTGGTACGGGCTGGCCTATATGACCGGCCTTCTCGGCGGCTGGCTGTATGCGCGGGCGATTTTCGCCAACCAGAAACTCTGGGACGGCAAGCCGGTGGCCGGAGCCGCCATTGCCGACGATCTGATTCTGTGGATCACGCTCGGCGTCGTGCTCGGCGGCCGGCTCGGCTATGTGATTTTCTACGATCCGCGTTTTTTCTTCGCCCATCCCGACCAGATACCGGCGCTGTGGAATGGCGGCATGTCGTTCCATGGGGGGCTCGTGGGCGTGTGCCTCGCCGTGTGGCTGTTTGCCCGGTCCAGGAAACTGCCCATGCTTTCGATTGCCGACGTGGCCTGCGCGGTCGCGCCGATCGGACTGTTCTTTGGCCGGCTTGCCAATTTCGTGAATGGAGAATTGTTCGGGCGTGTTACCGACGTGCCCTGGGCGATGATTTTCCCCGATGGCGGGCCGCAGGCGCGCCATCCCAGCCAGCTTTACGAGGCGGCGCTGGAGGGTCTCGCCCTGTTTCTTGTCCTGCGCTATTTCACCCATGTGAAAAAGGTGCTGCCGATGCCGGGTTACGTGTCAGGCGTCTTTTTCGCCGGATATGCGCTGGCGCGCTCTTCCGCCGAGTTTTTCCGCCTGCCCGATCATGAGCATTTTCTGTCGATCGGCTGGCTGACCCCCGGCATCGCCTATTCGATCCCGATGATCGCGATTGGCATCCTCGTCATCTGGCGGGCGCGGCGGCGGACTGCCGCAGCGTGACATCCGGGTATAGGATCGGCGCAATGTCGCGCGCGCCAACACCACTCGATGAAAAGCTGAAGCGCCGCATCGCCCGGAGCGGTCCTCTCGGCGTGGCGGAGTATATGGAAATCTGCCTGGCCGACCCCGAGTATGGCTATTACCGCACACGCGATCCCCTTGGCGCGCGCGGCGACTTCATCACCGCGCCCGAAATCAGCCAGATCTTCGGCGAGCTGATCGGTCTGTGGTGTGCTGAAGTGTGGCGCGGCATGGGAGAACCTGGCCCCTTCCAGCTTATCGAACTGGGCCCGGGGCGCGGCACACTGATGGCCGACGCGCTGCGCGCCGCCAAAGCCGTTCCCGATTTCGTGCAGCAGGCGCGCCTGCATCTGGTTGAAACAAGTCCGGTTCTGCGCCAGGAACAGGCGGAGCGTTTGGCGGAGCATGCGCCGCAATGGCATGACACTTTCACCGCTGTGCCGCCCGGTCCCTCGATTGTCATCGCCAACGAATTTCTCGATGCCCTGCCCGTCCGGCAATTCGTGCGGCGGGGCGGCGGCTGGCGGGAACGCCTCATTGCGCCCGGCGGGGATGGAGCGCTCGCCTTTGTCGAGAGCCCCGGCCCGCCGGATGGCGATCCCCGCATTCCACTGGATATCGCAACAGGCGCACAGCCCGGCGATATTGCCGAAATCCGCCCCGCCGCAAACGCCCTCGCCGCCGAATTCGGGCGCCGGGCGGCGGATCATCCGCTGGCCGTTCTTATTGTCGACTATGGGCATGTGCAATCCGCTCCCGGCGACACGCTGCAGGCGATGTCCGCCCATGGCTATACCGACCCGCTTGAAAGGCCGGGCGACCAGGATTTGACGGCCCATGTCGATTTCGCCGAATTCGCCCGAAGGGCCGAAGAATCGGGCCTGCGGACCCACGGTCCACTGGAGCAGGGACAATTTCTTCTTGCACTGGGACTTGCCCATCGTGCCGATCGGCTTATGAAGGGGGCTGGAAAAGAACAGGCTGCCTTGATCGAGACCGCCGCGAGACGGCTGGCCGATCCGGCGCAGATGGGTGCGCTGTTCAAGGTCCTGGCGGCGACCGACACGAACGGACCGGCACCGCCGCCATTCCCGGCAACCTCGCAGGAACCAACGCAAGGCGTCATATGTTGATAGAAGCAGCATCCCTGTCAGAGCTCGGCAAAATCCGCCACGGCTTCTTCACCAGCGAAGGCGGCGTTTCCGATGGTATTTATGCGTCGCTCAATTGCGGTCTCGGCTCAAAGGACGACCGGCCGGCGGTCGCGGAAAACCGGCGGCGCGTCGCGCGCAAACTTGGCACCGGATCCGATCAGCTGATAACCCCATACCAGTGTCACTCCGCCGACGTCGTGGCTGCCGAAGAGGCATGGACCGGAGAGACGGCGCCGCGCGCCGATGCCGTCGTGACCGCACGGCCGGGGCTCGCGATCGGGGTCTCGACGGCCGACTGCGTGCCTGTTCTGTTCGCCGACGCGAATGCCGGGGTGATCGGGGCCGCCCATGCCGGCTGGCGTGGCGCGGTTTCGGGCGTTCTGGAGGCCACAATTGCGGCGATGGAAGGTCTCGGCGCGGCCCGGTCCGCGATAACAGCCGCCATCGGACCGGCCATTTCACAAGCGGCCTATGAAGTCGGCGAGGAATTTGAAACGGAATTCGTCGGAAAAGACGCCGACAATGCACGCTTCTTCAGGCGTTCAAATGCACAATCACGGCCTCATTTCAATCTGCCTGGCTATGTCGAGTCCCGCCTGCGAAATGAAAAAATTTCGCATGTGGAAGGGCTCGATATCTGCACATACGCGACGGAAAACCGGCTTTTCAGCTACCGACGCTCCGTACACAGACGCGAAACGGACTACGGCCGTCAAATTTCTGCCATTCTGATACCGCGTTGATCGTTTTATCGTTAACGAAAAATGAAGAAGCCGCACGTCATGCGGTCCGGCGCGCTGGACGCATTTGTTGAGACAAGATACTAATTTACGGTTAGATGCGATCGGGATCTTCCGCTCTCGCTGAACATACGGTCGGACCCATTGAATTGCGCAAGGGGAGTTGAACAGGTGGCGTGCATGCGCGTTAGAGAGGCAACCCGCATGTTCCTGCGGTTTGTTCCGCTGGTTCTGGTCCTTGTCGGGTTGCTCGGCACGGCGGGATGCGCCGGCTCGCTTGGCGGCGTTTTCTCGGGCACCAAAGAAGCGAAAACGGCGTTTGCGCCGATTTCCTTTGCCCCGATCATCGGCGCTCCGGCAAATGTCTCAAGCTCTCTCTCCAGCCAGCTCGTAACCGCGGCACAGCAACAGAAAATCCCTGTTGTGACCGAAAAAGCCAAACCGGCCGACTATACCGTGCGCGGCTATCTTGCCGCTTCCCAGGACAAGAAGAGCAACAAGCTGGCCTACATTTGGGACGTCACCGACAAATCCGGCAAGCGCGTTCACAGAATCCTTGGCGAGGAAGTCACTCCGACAAAAGCCGGCCGCGACGCCTGGGCCACTTTCGATCAGGCGGCGCTGCAGAAAATTGCCACCAAGACCGCGGCTGATCTGGCCAAGTGGCTGCCGCAGCAGAGCGCGCCGGCCGGCCCGCGGCCCGCCGTAGCGACACAGCCGCCCACGACACGGCCAAGCACAAAGACCACCAAAAAAACGGCGAGTGCCAAACGAGGCGAGGTCATGGCCTATGTTCCCGCCGTCAGCGGTGCGCCTGGAGACGGGCGCAAATCACTCACACTGGCCATCAAGAAACAGCTCTTTTCGAAGGGCGTAAAGCTGGCCAGCGCGGCGGGATCGAGTATTTATACGGTCCGCGGCACGGTCAAGCTGAGCAAACCCTCCGGCGGTCAGCAGGACATCAAGATCGAATGGCGCGTGCTCGATCCCAATGGCGGGAAGCTGGGCACCGTCTCGCAGGCCAACAAGGTGCCGCAGGGTTCGCTCGACAAGAAATGGGGGCCGATTGCCGAGGCGGCAGCGAACGCCGCCGCCGACGGCATCGTCAAGCTCATTCCCAAACGCTGAGCACGCGCGATACGCACTCGCGCTTCATCCACAGACATGAATGCCGCGCCGGTTTACTTGGCGTCACACCACTGTTACAAAGCTGGCCTTTCGAGGGGGTTTTTTGGGGAAAGGCTCGGATTTTCGCCACTGAATACCGGGCCGGAGAGCGGCATATGAAACTCGTCGCGGGCAACAGCAACAGCCCCCTCGCGGAAGCAATTGCCGCCTATCTCAACTCGCCGCTGACCAAATGCAGCGTCCGCCGCTTCGCGGACATGGAAATCTTTGTCGAGATCCAGGAGAATGTGCGCGGCGAGGACGCGTTCGTGATCCAGTCCACATCCTACCCGGCCAACGACCATATGATGGAGTTGCTCATCATCATGGATGCACTGCGCCGGGCCTCCGCAAAACGGATCACCGCCGTGATCCCCTATTTCGGCTATGCGCGCCAGGACCGGAAAGCCGGTCCCCGCACGCCGATTTCCGCCAAGCTGGTCGCCAACCTTATCACCCATGCCGGCGCCGACCGGGTGCTGACGCTTGATCTGCATGCCGGCCAGATTCAGGGCTTCTTCGATATCCCGACCGACAATCTCTATGCCGCGCCGGTGATGGTGAAGGACATCGAGGAGAATTACGACAACGGCAACCTGATGGTCGTCTCGCCGGATGTGGGCGGCGTGGTCCGGGCGCGGGGACTGGCGCAACGGATCGGCGCGCCGCTGGCGATCATCGACAAGCGCCGCGAGCGTGCCGGTGTATCGGAAGTGATGCATGTGATCGGCGACGTCGCCGGGCGGTCATGCATCATGGTCGATGATATAGTCGATTCAGGCGGCACGCTCTGTAATGCCGCCGGGGCACTGATGGACCAGGGAGCGACGGAAGTGAGCGCCTATATCACCCATGGCGTACTCTCCGGCGGGGCGGTCGCGCGGATCTCCGCATCGGCGTTGAAGAACCTGATTATTACCGACTCGATCATGCCGACCGAGGCCGTGCGCGTATCGCACAATATCCGCGTGCTTTCCATCGCCCCGCTGATCGGCGAAGCCATCGCCCGCACCTCGGGCGAGAAGTCGGTTTCCAGCCTGTTCGACTGAGGCTCTGGCCTGACAAAGCCCCTTCCCTGCCCATTGCCACCGCCGACCGGTAACGCTATAAGCGCGCTCAGCGTAGGATGCCGCGCCTGCACCCCTGGAGGAGCCGCGCAACGCGCTGGATGGCCACATGCGTGGCCCTTAGTAATTTTTCTGGAGACGAATAATGGCCGAATGGACTGAAATAAGCGCGACCGCGCGACAGAGTGACGGCAAGGGGGCCGCACGGGCTGTTCGCCGCGAAGGGCGCGTTCCCGCCGTGATCTATGGCGACAAAAAGGATCCCACACCGATTTCCCTGGAGCATAAGGAGCTCTGGCAGCAAATACGGATTGGGCAGTTTCTCAGTACGATCTACGTCGTCAATGTCGATGGTGAGGCGACGCGCGTTATCCCGCGTGACATACAGATGGACCCGGTCCGGGATTTTCCGATCCATGTGGACTTTCTGCGGCTGGGCGAAGGCGCCCGGATCGCCGTGGAAGTCCCGGTCAGTTTCATCAACGAGGAAGAGTCGCCGGGTCTGAAGCGCGGCGGCGTCCTCAATATCGTGCGCCATACCATTGAATTGCGCTGTTTGGCCGAAGCCATTCCCGAACAGCTCGAAGCCGACCTGACCGGCCTCGATATCGGCGACTCCCTGCATGTTTCGGCGATCACTCTTCCCGAGGATGTCGAACTCACCATTAGCGACCGCGACTTCACCATCGCCACCGTCGCCGGCCGGATGGCCGAAATCGTCGACGAGGTCGAGGAAGAAGAAGGCCTCGAGGGCGAAGAAGGCGAAGAAGGCGAAGAAGGCGAAGAGGGCGTGGAAGGCGAAGAAGGCGGCGAGGAGTAACCTCGCCGGTTCCTTGTCGCATTCGCAAACGGACGTCTGGCATGAAACTCTTTGTCGGACTTGGTAATCCGGGCGGCGGCCATGCACGAAACCGGCACAATGTCGGTTTCATGGCCGCCGATCTGATCGCCGAGCGCCACGGCTTCGCGAACCCGCGTGCCAAGTTTCAGGGTGAAATCCGCGACGGCAGGCTCGGCGCCGAAAAATGCCTTCTGCTGAAACCGCAGACCTATATGAACGAGTCCGGCCGCTCGGTCGGCGAGGCGATGCGCTTCTATAAGCTGGAGCCCGAGGACGTCACCGTTTTCTACGATGAGCTGGACCTCGCCCCTGGCAAGGTCCGCGTCAAGAGCGGCGGCGGCGCGGCGGGTCATAACGGCATCCGCTCCATCGCGGCGCATATCGGTGAGGGCTTCACGCGGGTGCGCATCGGCATCGGCCATCCCGGCTCCAAGACCAAGGTCCACGGATATGTCCTGCGCGACTTTGCCAAGACGGACACGGGCTGGCTGGAGACGCTGCTCGACGCCATAGCGGACGCCGCCCCGAAGCTGGCCGAAGACGACGCGGCCGGCTTTATGAACGCGGTCGCGCTTGCCACCCAATCGGAAGACAAGAAGCACACGAAGAAAACTGCGCCTTCGCAACGCGAGGCGGCGGATGAAGAAGACGCGCCGACGGAAACAAAGTCCGCCGGCCCCTTTGCCAAACTGCGCGGGCTGTTCAGTAGCGACAATTAATCACAAGACACGACCGGAAAAATAACAAGAGGCGCGGAGTGACCGCAGGTCACGACGGGGAAGAAAAAATGGGCTTCAAATGCGGCATCGTCGGACTGCCGAATGTCGGCAAATCGACATTGTTCAATGCGCTAACGCAAACGGCGGCGGCGGAAGCGGCTAATTATCCCTTTTGCACCATTGAGCCCAATGTCGGCGAGGTGCCGGTGCCCGACCCGCGTCTCGACACGATCGCCGCTATCACCAAGTCGCAAGCGGCGGTCCCGACGCGTCTTACCTTTGTCGACATCGCCGGACTTGTGAAGGGCGCATCGAAGGGCGAAGGGCTCGGCAACCAGTTCCTGGCTCATATCCGCGAGGTCGATGCGATTGCCTATGTGCTGCGCTGTTTCGACGATGGCGATGTCACCCATGTGGATGGCCGCATCGACCCGCTGGCCGACGCGGAGACAGTCGAGACCGAGCTGATGCTCGCCGACATGGAGAGCCTTGAGAAACGCATCGACCCGCTGGTGAAGAAAATCCGCGGCCAGGACAAGGAAGCGAAGCGAACGCTTGCCCTGGTCGAGGCGGCGCTAGAGCATCTGCGCGAGGGCCACCCGGCGCGCGAGGCCGATGTGGCGGATGCGGACCGGGCGGCGTTCCGGGCGCTCAACCTGCTGACATCGAAACGGGTTCTTTATGTCTGCAATGTCGACGAAGCGTCGGCCGCGACCGGCAATGACTATTCGCGCGCCGTCGAGGAGCGCGTCGCGGCGCTGGCGGGCGAGGCCGCCAACGGCCCGAAGGCGCCCAGCGTTATCGTCATTTCGGCCAAGATTGAAGCCGAGCTTGCGCAACTCGACGAAGCGGAACGGGCCGAATATCTGGCCGAGCTGGGTCTGGAAGAACCCGGTCTCAACCGCCTGATCCGCGCCGGCTACCAGCTCCTGGAGCTGATCACTTTCTTCACCACGGGGCCGAAGGAGTCGCGCGCCTGGACCGTGCGGGCGGGGGCCAGCGCGCCACGCGCCGCCGGACAAATCCATACCGATTTCGAGAAGGGCTTCATCCGCGCCGAAACGATTTCGTATGACGACTTTCTCGCCTGCGACGGCGAAAACGGCGCACGCGAAGCCGGCAAAATGCGCCTTGAGGGCAAGGAGTATGTCGTCAAGGATGGCGATTTGATGCATTTTCGCTTCGCGACCTGAATGAGGCGTCCTGGACGCATGGCCCACGAAAACAAGGTTTTGAGATCGATGGAAACGCCGGGCCGGGAGCGCTGCGTCGATCTTTTCCAGCGCCCGGGAGGTACATTCGGTTATGAAGAATACCGGCGTGAGCTTGAAGATGGGCGCGGCTGGTATCCGATCGGATTTTATGCCGAGCGGCTGTTCACCAGCGAAAAATCAGCACTCGACGACGCCGTTATCAACGTCTCCTGGCTGAAGGACGTCCTGGGCTCCAGCTGAAACTCTGGTTTAGCGTAAGCTCCTCCCTTATATCTTTTACCATGAGCAAGCAGCATAAGACCCTCTATTGGGAAGATTTCGAGGTTGGCCGCACCGTGCTGCTCGGCGAAAAAACCGTGACGCGCGCGGAGATAGTCGCCTTCGCCGCGGAGTTCGACCCCCAGCCCTTTCATCTCGACGAGGCCGCCGCCGCCAACACCATGCTCGGCGGGCTCGCGGCCAGCGGCTGGCACAGCTGCGCCATCATGATGCGGTTGATGTGCGACGGCTATCTGACCAACTCCTCCTCGCTCGGATCGCCCGGCCTCGACGAGGTCAAATGGCTCAAGCCGGTGCGCCCGGGCGATACGCTCAAGGCGCAATATACCTGCAAGGAGGCCCGCGCGTCGGGGAGCCGCCCCGGCATTGGCATCTGCGAACTCCATTACGAGCTGTTCAACCAGCACGGCGATCTGGTGATGATCTGGGAATGCACGCAGTTTTTCGGCCAGCGCGAGGCCGAGGCCGCGTCATGAGCGATTTCTTCGAGGACATCGTCATCGGCGAACCGATCACTCTGGGCGCGCACCGTTTCACCCGCGAGGATATTCTTTCCTTCGCCAGGCGTTTCGACCCGCAGCGCTTTCATATCGACGATGAGGCGGCCATGGACACGATTTTCGGTGGTCTGTGCGCGAGCGGATGGCACACCGCCAGCATCTGGATGCGGCTGATGGCGGCGCACCGAGCACGCATCGCCGACGACATCGCCGCCGCCGGAATGCGCCCGGCGCGCCGGGGCCCCTCGCCCGGCCTGCGCGAGCTGAAATGGCTCAAGCCCGTCTATCCCGGCGACACCATCACCTACCGCTCCACGCCACGCGAAAAGATCGAGCTGAACTCCAAACCGGACTGGGGCCTGCTGGTGACCTTCAACGAGGGCGTCAATCAGGCGGATGACAGGGTGATCAGTTTTAT
>JAJFHO010000163.1 GCA_021775575.1 Hyphomicrobiales bacterium | reverse complement strand
GCGAAATTTGCGCCGCGATGGAGGCGGCCAAAACACTCATGACCGCAACCGCGGGCGTATCGGGACCCGCGTCAGCCGGCGCCAGCGTCGTGGTGAGCGCAACGATGACGCCGGTCACTACGGTGCCGGTCAGCAGCGCGGACAAACCGAGGGTAAATCCTCCAGCGATCGTGTTCTGGAAGATGAGCGCTGAAAAGGAGATGCAGTAGGAGACAGTCACAAGCGCCGCCACCGCGCCGCTCAAGGCGTCGCGAAACAGCGAGTTCGCATTGGCGCCGCCCGGAGGCCGCCAGAGACTTTTCACAAGCGGATGCACTGTCTCTTTTTCGGTAAACCGCGATTGACAAGAGACCGATGAACACCGGCGCCCTTCCTATTGCAAGGGAAAAAACCAGGACCAATCGACATTCAGGCTTTCAGGGCTTTAATCTGTCTCAAGACCGTTGCGCCGCCTCAACTCGAGCCATACCGCGTTGTGATCGAGATCGCCCCTGCCCTGTTCCACAAGGCTTTCATAGGCTTGTTGCACGAGGCTTGTTACCGGCAGCTCCAAATCATGGGCGTGAGCGAGCTCGACGGCCGTTCGCGTGTCCTTCAATTGAATCGCGCATCGCCCGCCGGGCTCAAAATTTCCTGCGATCATGCGGCGTCCGTGATTTTGCAATATCGGGGAATCCGCGAAACCGCCCTGCAGCGCCGTGATGACGGCATCGGGGTCCGCGCCGCCCGATTGGGCAAGCAGCAAGGCCTCGGCCACGGTCTGGATCGTATTGCCAACGATCACCTGATTGGCCAGTTTCGCCAGCGATCCCGTGCCCGCCGGACCGACATGGGTCGAGCGGCCCATGACGGAAAAGACCGGTTGAAGATCCTGAAATGCGTCCTGGTCGCCGCCGGCCATGATGGTCATCGTGCCGTCGCGTGCGCCTGGCTCTCCCCCCGATACGGGTGCATCGAGATAGCGCAGCCCATTGTCCTTCGCGGCCCTCCCCTGCGCGGCGGCCGTTGCCATGGGAATTGAACTCATAACGACCAGCGTCGCGCCGTCATCCATCGCCGCGAGCACGCCGTCATCGCCCTCGGTCCCGAAGATAACGGCGTCGCTCGCCGGCCCATCGGAAACCATGACAATGATGGCGCCGGCGCCTTTGGCGGCGTCTGACGCATCATCGGCGATACGCACGCCGAACCGCTCAAGCGCCGTGGCCTTTTTCCTGGTTCGATTCCACGCCGATACCGGGAATCCTGCCTCGGCCAAACGCCGCGCCATGTGAAATCCCATAATTCCGATGCCGATGAAGCCGACCGCGCTTTTCTCCGCCATGTTCCCCTCGCTTTGTTGGCCTGCGTGCGGGATTTTCCCAAACCCGGGTGGAATCAACAACCGGTTTCGGAATTCTCTGGAGAAAATCTAACGACCGGTGTCCTGGATATTCGGTGCTTTCGGGTCCCAGGCGCCGACGTCGAGCGCGTCGTCAACCTGCCACGGCCCGGCACGGCCCGGGAGCGCGCAGCCGCGCCGCAGGATGGAATTGAACTGACTGCGTCCGATCAGCTCAAATCCGACGCGGGCCAGGTGCGGTGTGAAATGTTTGCCGTCATTGAGAATGTAACCCCAATGCTGGAGATGGCAGTTCAATACCGCGAAGCCCACCTTGGCCGCGTCGCGGACACGGTTGAACTGGGATTCGGTAAAGAATACGCCGCCAACCGAAACGCCGTAAGCGCCGCCGACAAGTTGCCCGTCCTTGTCCCATACCTCGACGGAATGGGCGTGCCCGGCCTCGAACAGCGCGCAGTAGGCGGTGATAATTTCCTGTGTAATCCAGGTCAGCGCCGGGCGCCCCGGGCGCAGTTCGGCGCAGCCGCGCATGACGCCTTCAAAATCCCGGTCGAAGGTGACGGTGAAATGTTTGTTGCGGAGCCGGCGGCGGAGATTCTTCTCGATATCGAAATTCTCGAAGGCGAGAATCATACGGTTTTTCGGCGCCCACCATTTCTGCGGCCCGATATGGCTGAAAGGAAACAAGCCCCTGCGATAGCCCTCGAGCAAGGTATCGACCGCGAGATCGGAGCAAATGCCCGCAAGCCCCGCGCCCAGCGCGCGATCGGGGTCGGGCACCTCACCCGCCGCAAGACCGAAGCCGGCATAGTGACGCGCCAGAAGGTATAGAACCGCCGGGACATCGGCCGTACGCGGCGGTTTTAACGCCCAGGCGGCACCCAGCACAAAGTGGCGCAACCGTGCCCGCCAGGCCCCACTTCCCGAGACGGTTGTTTGCCCGGAAGCAGGGAAAGCTCCGGCGGCGTTCGCCATGTTACTTGCCAGACTCATGAATCCCCTCCTGCACTGGACATTGGTGATACCAGCAGGATGTTAAATTTCGTTTTCCGAACCGATTCTGAATTTCGGGTGGATTCCGATTATCCGCCGTCACAACCGCGTGAGTTTCCAAGCGCCGCGCGCATCCAAATTTTATGTCTTATCCATGTTTCATTAATGTTCAAAATGTGGCAGAAAGACTAAAAATTCGATGCAGAGATATAAAATACAAAAAAATGAAATTATCATTCTCTTTTATAGGAGAGAGTCGCATATATTGCAGAAATATATTTATCAGAGGAATTTCAAAAGTACGATAAGTTTACTAAGTGTCTTTTTTCGTTCCAACTTTTAAATAGAAAAATACTCTCACGATATTGTCGTTATCATGCTATTGTAGGGGGTAGGGAAAGCCGAAACAAAGAAGATGCATCGGGTTGCCCGGTTCGCATCGTTAACCGACCAGGCGACGGATCGGAAAGCTGGCCTGCGTAGCATCACTATCGGCGCAGCGATGGAGGACGAGATGAGCATTTCATACATCTCACCGACCGAAAGGGAGTTTCTAAAGAGTTTCTGGCTGGCGATGGCAATGATCGCTTCGATCTGGGCCTTGCTCGGTATAGGAACCGCGCTCACTTAACCCAAGCCTGTAACCGGGCGTGGCGGTGAAACCGATATTTTTTCCGGTTCCGTTCATTGGCATGCCGAGCCTGACTATGGGTTCGAGCGGATGCGGTTAACAGCTTCCCTCCAGCCATGATACCGGGCCGATCTTTCCTCTTCACGCATCGCGGGTTCGTAATTGGCGGAAGGCGACCACATTGCCGCGAGTTGTTGCGTCGAATCGTACAAGCCCGCCTTGAGCCCGGCATGCCAGGCCGCGCCAAGCGCGGTGGTTTCCGCAATGCGCGCGACCTGCACCGGCAAGCCGGTAATATCGGCGAGAAATTGCATCAGCCATCTGTTTGCGGTCATCCCGCCGTCGACCCGCAACGTCGTCGGCGGTGCAAGGCCGGCCGCCTCCATATCCGCGGTAATGGCGTTGAGGAGATCAACGGTCTGATAGGCGACGCTTTCCAGACCGGCCCGGACAATCTCATTCGCCGTTGCCGCGCGCGACAGGCCCAGGATAGCGCCGCGCGCGCCGGAATCCCAGTAAGGCGCGCCCAGCCCCTGAAAAGCCGGAACCAGAACGACTCCCGATTTTTCGTCGGCCTGTCCGGCCATCGCCTCGGTTTCACGCGCATCCTTGAACAGGCCGAGCGCATCGCGCAGCCATTGTATCGTCGCCCCGGCCATGAAAATCGACCCCTCCAGGGCATAGTCCCGCTTGCCGTCGAGCTGCCAGCCGACCGTTGTCAGCATCCTGTTCGAGGAGCCGACCATCCGGGCGCCCGTATTGACCAGCACGAAGCATCCCGTTCCATAGGTCGCCTTGATCATACCCGGCTCGAAACAGGCCTGACCGAACGTGGCCGCCTGCTGATCGCCCGCGACACCCAGAACCGGCAACCGCGCCCCGAAATGCTCGGTGGCGGTTTCGCCAAAATCGGCTTGACAGTCGAGCACTTCCGGCAGCATCGCCTCGGGAATTCCCAGACGTTGCAGCAGCCTCGCGTCCCACTGACCCTTGCCTATGTCGTAAAGCATGGTCCGGCTGGCGTTGGTTGCGTCGGTCGCGTGCCGCACTCCGCCGGTAAGCCGGAAGATCAGCCAGGCGTCGATGGTCCCGAAGCAAACCTCGCCGCTGGCGCAGCGCGCGCGCAGTTCGGGCATGTCGTCCAGAATCCATGCGATCTTGGTGGCCGAGAAATAGGGGTCGGGCACGAGGCCCGTCGTCCGCGCCACATGGTCTTCGAAGCCTTCCGCGCGCAATGCGTCGCAAATATCCGCGCTGCGCCGGTCCTGCCAGACGATCGCATTGCCAAACGGCCGGCCCGTGTCGCGTTCCCACAGAAGCGTCGTTTCGCGCTGATTGGTAATCCCGATGCCGACCAGCCGGGACATATCGGCATCCCGCAGCACCGCGCGGGAGACCTTCAGCACGGCCCGCCAAATCGCCTCCGGGTCATGTTCCACCCATCCCGGTTGCGGGTAGATTTGCTCTAGCGGCTCCGATGCGGTCGCGAGCGCAACGCTTTTTTCATCAAAATGGATTGCCCTTGTGCTCGTCGTGCCCTGATCGATGGCCAATATGGAACGCGGCGCCGCCATTGCCACTCACTCCGCCGCCGCGCCGGTCTGGTCCGCGATCCAGCGGATGAAATCGGGATCGCCGGCCGCCGGCTCAATCACTAGCAGCGCCGGCGTCTGGTATGGATGCAGCCTTTTTGCCTCCGCCAGAAGCTGCGTCTGGAGCCCGCGGCGCGACTTGATTAGCATCGCCGTCTCCTGCGTTTCCTCCAATGCGCCCTTCCATTCGTAGATGGCTGTCATCGGTGCCAGTATGTTCGCACAAGCCGCCAGCCTGGCCGTCACAAGAGCGCGCCCGAGAGCGCGCGCGTCCTCGGCGCTTTCCAGGGTTGTGTAAAGCAGTATCGGTGCGTTCTGGTCGGTCAACGCAGATCCCCCGTTAGAAGACGCGCGATTAACAACGGTTGCTAATCTTGTCGCCTGGCCTCGGCGCTTGTGTCTATAGTGCCCGCCAAACCGGCAAGGGCCAACCGCGATGTCTGCCAAAAGACGCGAATTCAACAAATTGGCGTTTGTTTCCAGCGATGCGGCCGAGGCGGAAGCCGCGGCCCGGCGGCTGATTGAAATATACGGCACGGTGCCGCCGGGCGACGCCGACGCAATCGTCGTGCTGGGCGGCGACGGCATGATGCTGCAAACCTTTCACCGGCATATGAGCGAGGGCATCCCGATCTACGGGATGAATTGCGGATCGGTGGGTTTTCTGCTCAACGAGTATCGCGAAGAGGACCTGATCGAACGCCTCGCCACGGCGGAAATCAGCGTGCTGCATCCTCTGCGCATGAGGGCCTTCTGCGAGGATGGAAGCGAACATGATGCGCTCGCGATCAACGAGGTATCCGTATTCAGGCAATCCTACCAGGCCGCAAAGCTCCGCATCTCGGTCGATTCGACATTGCGCATGGAAGAATTGATCTGCGACGGCGTCCTCGTGGCCACGCCGGCTGGCAGCACTGCCTACAACCTGTCGGCTCACGGGCCGATCCTGCCTATCAACGCGCATCTTCTCGCCTTGACGCCGATCAGCCCGTTCCGCCCGCGGCGCTGGCGCGGAGCCCTGCTGCCCAACGAGGCGCAAGTGCGCATCCAGGCCCTGGAACCTGACAAGCGGCCGGTCGCCGCGGTGGCCGACCATACCGAGTTTCCAGGCGTCGTGGACGTGCAGGTCCGGGAAGACACGACGATCGAACTGCTCATTATGTTCGACGCCGATCACGCGCTCGGCGAACGCATTCTTGCCGAACAGTTCCGCTACTGAAAACGGCGTCACGCCAGCTCGCGGCAAAACGGCCATTCAAGGATTATTAAGCTTAACGCGACACAGTGAATCCGGGTCGTTAAGTGAAAGGTTTGCCCGCCGTTTGAATGTCCCCAGGGCGTTAAGTTATGGCGAAAATCGCCTTTGATGAGCTGCGTTTCGTTGTTGCCGACGATAATGCGCATATGCGCAGGATTGTGCGTACGCTTCTGCGCGCCTTCGGATCGCGCGAGATCTATGAATCGGAGGATGGCGCGTCCGGTCTCGAAGCGGTCGAGGCCTATTCGCCGGACATTCTGATCTCCGATATCAAGATGCCGATTTTCGATGGAATCGAATTGACGCGAATGATCCGCAACCCCGATGGATGCAAACATCCTTTCCTGCCGATCATCATCCTTACCGCTTACTCGGAAAAGAAACATGTTATTGCGGCGCGCGACGCCGGCGCGACGGAGTTTCTGTGCAAGCCGGTATCGGCCATGTCGCTTTACCGCCGAATCCAGAATATCGTCGAAAACCCGCGCGACTTCATTCAGACGAAGAGCTATTTCGGCCCGGACCGCCGCCGTTATGTCAATCCCAACTACTCCGGAGTCGAACGCCGAAGCGGCGACGAGGCCGGCCACCTTGTCGATCCCAATCAAGTCAGCCTGGAAGCGTAAAGCCCGGCCCCAAGCGAGAGAAGCATGCAAACGGACCCGTCGACTTTCCAAGCATCCGAGACGATCGAACAGATCGCGACGCCGAGGCACCTTCAGCAACGATGCCTGTCGCCAGGCGACGGTTCTCAAGCGGCAAAGCAGGCCATTGCCAACGCCGAACAGGCGCTCAAGAAACTCTCCGTCAATTTTGACGAATGGATGAGAGGGGAAGTCGGGAAACTGAAACAGGCTCGCGGGGCGGCCAAGGCATCACAATTTTCGGCGCAGACAATCGACCAACTCTTCAGTATTTCGCACGACCTCAAGGGCCAGGCGAGTATTTTTGGTTATCCGTTCGCGGCCGATATATGCTCCTCGCTATGCAAACTCATCGATGGAAGCGCCGGCCACGGGCACCTTCCCGAGGCGTTGCTGGACCAGCATGTCGATGCGGTTGTGGCGGTCTATCGGGAGCAGGCGAAAGACCGGGATCATCCCAAGGCGTCAATCCTCGCCCGGAAATTGTGCGACGTCACTGACGACTATCTCAATCAGCTGCGCAGGCGCGCAAAAACCTAGGCCCATATTGCTAAATCTCAGCCAGACCGCGAAACATGCGCGGCGGCTCGTCAGCTTCCCGACATCCCCATCGTGCGCCAGTAATCGGACGCGAACAGTTCGAAAGCCGCCGACGGCATTCTAACCGCACTGGTCATCGCACGCCTTGGTGGAGACGCCGGCTCACGGGCGGCGATCTGAATTGGCTGCGCGCGCGGTTTGCGCGCGGGTAAGGGAACCGGGCGTTTCACGGAAACCGGTTTTCCGGCGGCCGGCGCAATTGCTGAAGCGTCCTTTGCGTCGGTTGGCCCGCCCGCTCGTTCGACGATCGTATGCCAGGGGCCGATGCTGCCAAGCCCCGCGTCGGTCATCGTCGCACCCTCGACGGCAAGAGCCTTGCCGCCAAGCGATGCGACTCTTGTTTTGGCGGCCCCGTCGGCTGGTTTGGACTGACCGAGAATTTGCGCGAGAGACTCCGTTGCAATGCCGGTATCCTGAGCCCAGACGCCGCGCGTCACAGGCGCAACACCATCGCCGGGCAGCTCCGCCTCGGCTGCATCTTCTCTGGCGCCGGCGGTTGCAGGAGATGCCGCCACGACAGTCAGCGCCTCCATCCTGGAATGATCGCTGACCAAAAGGTCGTAGACCTGGGAAGCCGAGCGAGGCCGGCCGCCTGAATAAAAAATACCCCTGTTGGCCTGTGCGGCCAGCGGAAATTGCCTGTCGGCGCGCGCCGAGGGATTTTCCGACGCCAATGAGATCAGCTTGGTCGCGCCGCCGGGGCCGAGGAAATGGGCGATATAGAGTTCGCCCTGCGTCGGTTCGCGTCCGAGCCGCGAGCCGACATATTCGGCGTTTTGCTGCGTGAAGGCACCGGCCATCATGGCCGAAGCTTCAGGATCGTGGCGAAGCTTGAGGATATCCTCGCGCAGCTGGCGGTTCGGAACGTAATAGCGTCCGCCGGAGGTTTTGAAGATATGCGGGCTGTATTCGCCCAGACCCAGGCTGGCGCCCTCTTCCTTCAGGGTCTGTAGCCAGGTGCTTTCGATAAACTGGAAGAGGCCGGCGGCGCTTGACGTTTTGGCCTTCGCTTGGGGCTTGAAATTGCTCTCCCGGGCGGCCGTCGTCAACAGATATTCGAAATTCGCGCCGGTGGCCTTGCTTGCCTTCCTGATCGCGTTGGAAACATCGACTGGGGCGTCTACTGAAGAAACGAGTGCCATGAAACAAACTACCTAATCAACGCGGACCGAACCGGATTGCCGACCAAAACGCTGGCCGATATACAGTGTCAGTGTACAAATCTATGGTAAACGCCCGGTTAATTACCGTGCCGCTTCAAGACGGTTAGGGCCGGGCCGGCGCAAAGAACGGGGGATGCCCATGCAGGGCTTGTATTATGAGGAATTCGAGGAGGGTCGTCGTTTCGAACACGCGCTGCGGCGCACGGTGACGGAAATGGACAATACGCTGTTCAGCGCCCTCACCCACAACCCGCAACCGCTGCATATAGACCATCATTTCTCAAAGACGCAGACAGAGTTCGGCCAGCCTCTGATGAACAGTTTTTTCACGCTGGGCCTGATGGTCGGCATTTCGGTCAACGACACGACGATCGGCACAACCGTTGCCAATCTCGGGATGACGGAGGTGAAATTCCCCGCCCCCGTGTTTCACGGCGACACACTGCACATCGTGACGACGGTATTGTCGAAGCGCGAGAGCAAGTCACGGCCCGAAGTCGGCATCGTCGAATTCCGGCACGACGCGTATAATCAGGACGATACGCTCGTGGCGACATGCGTGCGCCAAGCCATGATGCGCAAGCGGCCGGCTGAGTGAGGTAGGCCCATGAGATCGCTTCTCTTCACGCCCGCCGACAGCGACCGCAAGCTGCAAAAAGGCCTGACAAGCGGCGCGGATGTGCTGCTGGTCGACCTGGAGGACGCTGTCGCGCCCGACCGCAAGGCGTCCGCGCGCGACAACGCGGCAGCCTTTCTCAACAGCAGTGAACGCGCTGCTTCTGCGCAGCCCGTCTATGTCAGGATCAACGATCTGGAAACGGGCCTTGCCGAAGCCGACCTCGACGCCGTGATTGCAGGCGCCCCAGACGGGATCATGCTGCCCAAGGCAAAGTCGGCCGGGGACATTGCCACATTGGAGGCAATGCTCGATGAGCGGGAAAGACGAGACGGTCTGGAACCCGGCAAGACATCGATCCTTGTCCTGGCGTTCGAAACCCCGGAATCGCTTCTCAACATGGCAAGCTTTCAAACCTGCGGGGCCCGCGTCACCGGCTATACATGGGGTGCTGAGGATATGGCCGCGATGATCGGCGCCAAGGCGAACCGGGATGAAACAGGACGCTATGCGGCGCCCTTCGCGCTGGCCCGCAATGTCTGTCTCTACGCGGCGGCCTCGGCCGGCATAAGCGCCATCGATACCGTTTATGTCGATTTCCACGATCTCGACGGCCTCGAACGCGATGCCCGGGAAGCGGCCCGCGACGGATTCACCGGCAAGGCGGCCATCCATCCCGACCAGGTTCCGGTTATCAACGCCGCGTTTACACCGGACGCGGACGAAATCGCCCATGCGAAAAAAATAATTGCCGCATTCGATGCCGCGCCGGGCGCCGGCACGGTCGGTCTTGATGGAAAAATGGTCGACCGGCCCCATCTGGTGACCGCAAATCTCACGCTTGAGCGGGCCCGGTCCGCCGGTGTGGTCGGGCGTTGAGAGTTATTGAGGACGATCGAGCGAGAAAACCGT
>JAJFHO010000162.1 GCA_021775575.1 Hyphomicrobiales bacterium | reverse complement strand
CAGCGATGCGCGCCGCGACGACGATTTCAGCTATGACACACGCCTGCTGCTGTTCGACGAACGCACCGTGGCGAGGCACCGCTGGCGCAGCCTGGGCGAAGCCTGGGGCCAGTTCCAGGGCGATATCGACGACCTGAGCGGCGCCGCCATTTCGTTCGCTTCAGGGCCTGTGTTTGATGTCGGGGATCAATCACGCCTGCATATCGCCCCCGGGGCAGCGGTCGCCTGGCTCGACGGCGATCGGCTGTATCACGACACACTATTGAAGGTCACATTCGAAACGGTGGTTGCGGGCGCGACACAGTCGGTTACGGCATCGATTACCCATCGCGACACCAATAGCGACTTTTTAGGTGCGGACGGCGTCATCGTGCAAGTGGCCGGACGCTTCGCCACATACAACAAATTCCGGCAGGGCGACGCTTTTTATATCTTGCCGCGCTTCCGCCATTCGAAGCCCAGCGGCGGCACGCCTGCGCGAATTTTCTCGAGTGCACTGCTGCCGGGCAATTTTACCGAATTCGGAAACCGGCTGGTTTATTACATTCCTGTCGCCGGTAACCGGGTTTTCCTCGGCGCGGGTTTCGGCGTTTACCACCGGACCTACGACCAGAATATCGCCTTCGGTGTAACGGACCGCAAGGATTGGCTGCTGGAGCCCACCGCTCATCTCGTCATTTCAAACGTGAAGGGCTCCAAATTCGACCTGCGTATCGACTACAGATACGAGCATAACGACTCCAACGACCGGTTCGAGGATTTCGACAATCACGTTGTAGGCGCACGTACCGTGAGGCGGTTTTGATGGCACGTTTCCTGATTTGGCCCTGGTTGGCGCTGCTGTTGGCTGTGGTCCCTTTTGCCGCTCCCGCAGCCGCGCAAATCGGTGTGGCATCCGTCGTCAAGCATCAAGTCAATGGCACGGTTGGCGGGCGTACACGCGTTCTTCAGGTCGGCACGAGCGTCTTCCAGAATGAAGTCATTACCACCGGTGATGCGAGTTCCGCGCAGCTTCTGTTCCGCGACGAGACCAGCCTGACCCTTGGCGCCAACGCGGAACTTACGCTTGATCGCTTCGTTTATAATCCCGCTTCAAAAACCGGCGACATTGCCATTTCCGTAACCAAGGGCGCGTTTCGGTTCATTACCGGATCGGCCGATCCGCGTGGCTATAAAATCAATACGCCGGTTGCCTCCATCGGTATCCGGGGGACGATCATCGAGGCCTATCTCGATGCCGCCGGCAATCTTTTTATCGTCGTGGTCGAGGGAACTATCCTGGTGACCACGGCGGACGGCCAGACAATAACGGTTGAAGCGGGCGAGTTCTTGAGCGTATCGGCGACGGGCGGTGTTACCGGTCCGGGCACCTGGACGGGTCCGACGCTGAATCTTAATTCTTTTGTCCGCTTCGTTCTCGACAATCTCGGCAATTTGCTGGGCCATGGCGGCGACCCGCTGCCGCGATGGAACGAGTTCAACGATGCGATCGACAGCCGCGATCTGGATATCACCTTCCCGCCGGACTCTTCATCGCCTGGCAAGGGACCAGGGCCAATCAATCCACCCGTTGATAGAATCCCTGGGGACGACGGGCCGCCTCAGGAGTATTACCGGTTCAAACCACAGTAGACGTGCGGTCTTGGTTGTCCGACGACAGTCGGGAATGGGTTGAAAATCCACGCTTTCGCATATCTCTCGAGGGACACTGTCCTGGTAGGTGACATGGCCCGGGCCGGCGTCCTGGCGCAGCACTCTTCACTTCCGGGTTCCAAAGGAAAGCGGAACCTCCGTGACGTCCGCCACGTTCATTCCAGCCAAGCCTGATTGATATAGGGCGTGGATCCCACGGTGGTCACGCTGAGACGGGTGACCGGTCCGCGATCGTTGGTCGAGGCAAAGGTTTCCTCGCTCTGCCGGACCAGATCTGGGCCGGGCCCGTCGCGCAGGGCTTCATCCAGGATGCGCCCATCGATGTCACCGGTAATGCCGATGCCCAGCAGGGCGAGGACCGTCGGCATGATATCGACATTGCCGGCCGCCGCCGCAATCTGGCGGGCCTGTTTGAATTCACTGCCGGATACAGCCAGGAAATTGTGCATTTCATAGGGGCTGAGCCCGCCATGACATCCACACCCTTTCGGGTAGATCGAGTCATGCGCTGACACGCCCTTGCAACCCCAATCGTTATTCTCATGGTCATATCGCAGCACGATGGCGATATCGGGTGCTCTGCGATGGGCAATCCCGACATGGCGGTGGGTCAGCGTGCCGCCAACGCCGTCGCGGGTGAAGAGGGCCCCGCACCATGTTTGCGCCTGCAGCCATTCCACAACATCCTGAATGAGCCCGGGGGAGGGGTCGCCCAGCCAGATGCCGCCGGCATTTCCCACCACGATGTCCCAGCCGGCGGCAGGGGCGGTTTCGGCGGCGGTAACGAACCCGGCGTCGGAAAATCTGGCGGCGAGGTCCAGAGGCTTGTCGCGAACACTGATCTGGCCGTGGTCGGACAGGGCGATAATCTGTAGCTTTCCGTTGGCAATCTGCTCTTCCTGCCCGGACAGAATACGTCCGAATTCGGAGTCGACATGGCGCATCGCCTGCAGCGACTCCTTCGAACCGATCCCGCGAAAATGGAATGTTTCATCAGGGTCACACAGCCACAGCAGCATGACATCGGGGGCGATTTCCGGCTCGACATAGCCGAGATAGCAATCGACCGCATAGCTGTTCCAGTCCAGCGCCGGCAGCGCATGTTCCGGCAAGGGTCCAAGCCGCTCCTGAATTTTCGTCATCACCCCGGCCGGCACCGCGGCCTCCGGGCGGCGCAGCGCCAAACGAAAGGACCCGCTTGTTTCGGCGCTGTGGTTTATGAGCCGCCCGCCGCCCGATGTCCCCGCGCTTACCGTTGCGTAGGATTTTCCGTTCGCGGCAAGCCTTTCCCCGAGCGTGGGAACATCGAACAACCGCTCGGTCATGGCGCCGAGCGCCGCTTCGAACGCCATGTCATCGCCCGTCCTGATAACCTTGCCGCCGCCGCCGCGGTCCATGAGGAAATTGTTGGCGACGATCCCATGGCGCGCCGGATAGCAGCCCGTGATGACCGCCGACTGGTTCACGCGGGTTTCGGATGGAAATGTCGACCGGCTGTTCACATAGCGGACGCCGTTTGCCGCAAACGCGTGCAGATTTGGCATCAGCTCCGGCGTCACGAATTCAGGGCGCAGCGCGTCAAAGACCACAATCAACACCCGTTGTTTGCTGGGATCGTTGTTCAAGTTTCAGGGCTCCCTTCCCATGCGCTCGGCCCTGGCTGAACACGCGCGGTCTCGATGTTGACGTCGTGTACCGCTGCGCAGGCTCGACAGCGATGAGAATGCGGCCCGGTTCGGCATATTTTCAGCCAAACAACCAACGGATATTAGCAGCGCCGCGAACGAGCTACGAGCAAAGTGACAGGAATATGTACGGATTAATTGTGCATCAAGCGACCCGCTCCTGCACCGTTCTGCATAAAGCTGTAATCTTGCGATTTTAGAGGATTGAAAAAACTGCAGTATTCTGAGAGATAGCTGGTGCCCACGAGTGGAATTGAACCACTGACCTCTCCCTTACCAAGGGAGTGGGACGTGACACG
>JAJFHO010000161.1 GCA_021775575.1 Hyphomicrobiales bacterium | reverse complement strand
ATCTTCGGTTGGCGCAAATGCCGGTGGATCGAAATCTGGCGCCGCGTCTTGCTCCCCGAGCCATGCCCAGGCAAACCCGCCCCACTCACGGACCGGATACGCCCGATGCTTGACCTTCTCCATCAGGACGCTGCCTTCGGGTTCGGACGCCATGGCCACCACATTGCCCTCCACGTCCATCTTCCAGCCGTGGTAAAGGCACCGCAACCCGCACTCCTCGTTCCGCCCGAGAACCAGCGAAGCCTTGCGGTGCGGGCATTGCTCGTCGAGCAGGCCGAGCCGCCCCTCTGTATCGCGAAACGCTACGTAGCGATCGCCCAAAACCTCCACCAATAAAGGTGTCCCGTCGATCTCCTTGACCTCCTCGATCAGGCAGACCGGGGTCCAATGCTGCTTCATCAGCCGACCCATGGGCGCACCGTCTGCTACCTTGGTCAGCAATTCGTTGTCTTCTGCAGTGAGCATGATTTACCCTATCAAATAATTAGATATCTAAATTATTCACTATCGCACTGTGATTATCGAGTCCAGCAGGTTGACAAATAAAATTAGATATCTAATTAAGAGTCTAGTATTCAGGAGTACGGTAAATGTCAGTGACGGGCAATGCGCTGCAAATGCGTGTAATGGGAAAGCGCATACTGACCCCGGCTATCTGTGAATTCAGCTTCGCGACGGACGATGCCGGCCCCCTCCCCGAATTTTTCCCCGGCGCCCATATCACGGTCGAGACACCATCGGGCGCGATGCGCCGCTATTCTCTCGTGAACAACGGTGAGACGCCGGACCGGTACGTGATCGCGGTCAAGTACGAGCCTGCCTCTCGCGGCGGGTCGCGCTCGATGCACGAGCAGGTTGAAATAGATACAGCCCTGAACATCCAGCCCCCGGAGAATAGTTTTCCCCTTGGCGACGCTCCCCGATACCTGTTGATCGCCGGTGGCATCGGGGTAACTCCGATTTATGCGATGTCCAAACATCTCGCCAAACGGGGGAAACCGTTTCAGATCATCTATTGCACCAGATCGGCGGAGGAAACGGCTTACCTCGACGAAATGAACAATGCCTTCGGCTCCGCTCTGCAAATCCATCACGACTTCGGTGACCCGGACAAAGTCTATGATTTCTGGGACCACTTCGCGGCACCACAGGCCACGTATGTTTACTGCTGTGGGCCAAAACCCCTGATGGACGAGATCAAGGCGATCTCCGGGCACTGGCCCGAGGGCCGGGTAAATTTCGAGGATTTCAAACCGGTCGAGGTGGTGCGCCCGGACGACACGGCCTTCGACGTCACCCTGAAGAAATCCGGCCGAATAATCACGGTTCCCGCCGATCGGACGATCCTCGAAACTTTGCGCGAGGCCGGTCTCAAGGTCGCCAGTTCCTGCGAGAGCGGCACCTGCGGTTCGTGCAAATCTGGACTGATCGCGGGCGATGTGGATCATAGGGACTTGGTTTTGATGGAAGATGAAAAATTGACCCGCATCATGATATGCGTCTCGCGCGCCCGCTCCGGGAGGCTTGTCCTTGACCTCTGATCCGGTCCGTTTGGGGGTCATCGGCTTGGGTCGTGCATTCATGTTGACCCTGCCGGCGCTTGAGGCCGATAAACGTATCCGCCTGGTCGCCGCCTGCGCCCCGCGAGAAGAATCCCGCGCCGCCTTTGCGAAAAAATTTGGCGGCACGACCTATACCGATATGGCCGATCTGTGCGGCGACCCGGATGTGGAGGTCGTCTATGTGGCGACCCCGCACCAGATACACGCCGACCACGTCATCGCGGCGGCACAATCCGGCAAGCACGTTCTGGTCGATAAACCGCTCGCCATCTCGATGGATGACGGTGAAGCGATGATCGCGGCCTGCCGGAACAATCGCGTACATCTGATCGTTGGCCCGAGCCATAGCTTTGACGCCCCGGTCCAGCAGGCCCGCGCCCTCATTGAGAGTGGCGATTTGGGCAAAATCCGCATGATCCACGCCACCAATTTTACGGATTTTCTATACCGTCCCCGGCGGCCCGAGGAACTGCACACCAAAGTGGGCGGCGGCGTCATTTTCAGCCAGGCCATCCACCAGGTCGATATCGTCCGCCTGCTGGCTGGCGGGTTGGCGACCCAGGTGACTGCGACAACAGGCGCCTGGGACCCGGAGAGGCCGACCGAAGGGGCCTATTCAGCGCTTTTGAATTTCGAGAACGGCGCATTCGCCTCCCTCACCTATTCCGGCTACGCCCATTTCGACAGCGACGAATGGATGGGTTGGGTCGGCGAACTGGGCCACGACAAGGATCCTGAACAATACGGCATGGCCCGCAAGGCACTCGATACAGCGCTTTCGCCAAAGGCCGAAGCGGCCCTGAAACAGACCCGAACATTCGGCACGGCACCGAATCTGGAAAAACCGGGCCATTGCGAACATTTTGGTCCGGCAATCATATCCTGCGAGCACGGTGATATCCGGCTCACCCCGGATGGACTTTGGATCTACGGCAATCGGGAACGCCGGTTTATCCCTGCGCTGAAGCTGGACAATCCGCGATCCACCGTCATCGATGCTCTCGTTGAGGCTGTCCGGAGCGACAAGCTACCTGTCCAGACCGGCGAATGGGGATTGGCGAGCCTTGAGGTATGCCACGCGATTCTGGCATCGGCAAAAAGTGGGAAGGCCATCAAACTTGAAAAACAAGTCGCGGTCACATGACGGGAACAGGCAGATGAGTGATTTGAAATTGTCGATCGCGATGGGCGATTACGACCGCACGCGGCCCATTGTGGATGGCCGAGTGAAAATCGACGGGGTCGACCCCACCTGCATGCTGCTCTCGCCGGAGGAAATGTTCTTCCGCGCCTTCCGCCACCAGGCATTCGATGTCAGCGAATTGTCGCTCTCGTCCTATTCGATTTCGGTGGCGCGCGGCGATCCACATTATATCGCAGTGCCCGTTTTTCTGTCCCGCGCCTTCCGCCATACCTCGGTCTATATCCGCAATGACAAAGGGATCGAAACGCCCAAAGACCTGTGCGGCAAGCGGATCGGGATCGCCGAATACCAATTATCGGCCAATGTCTGGGTGCGCGGCATTCTGGAGGATGAGTACGGCGTCAAGCCATCGGACATCATATGGGTCCGCGGCGGCATGGACACGCCCGGCCGGCCGGAAAAAATCAGGATCGATCTGCCATCAGGTATCCAGATCGAAGAAGCACCCCCCGGCGCCACCCTGAACCAGATGCTGATCGATGGCGAGATCGACGGTTTTATCGGCCCGCGCTGGCCACGCTGTTATGGCGAAGGCCACGCGAAAGTGACGCGCCTCTTTTCGAATAGCGTGCAGGTGGCTGAAGACTATTACAAGCGCACAAAGATATTCCCGATTATGCATGTCCTCGGCATCCGCCGCACGCTTGCCGATGCCAACCCCTGGCTGCCGGGCGCTCTGTTCAAGGCCTTCTCGAACGCCAAGACAATGGCACTGCAGGCGCTGTCCGATACCTCCGCCACCAAGGTCACGATGCCCTTTGTGGAAGATAATCTGCACCGCGCCCGCGCCCTGATGGGCGACGACATCTGGAGCTATGGACTAAAATCAAACGAGGCCGTGCTGGAAACATTTTTGCGCTATCACCACGAACAGAGGCTATCTCCGCGCAAAGTCAGAATGGACGAATTGTTCCACCCGGCTACGACCGAAGCTTACAGCTTGTAGGCCCCGGAACCGCGCGTCGGCGGCACGCCCCGGCCCTCCGAAAGGGCGTCGGCCTCATCGGCGGCGAGGTTCTCAATGATGGCTAGCAAACTCTTGCGTAACGCATTAATTTCTTTGCCCGATAATCCTTTGGTTGCGACGCCGTTCACGTCGATGGCAAGAGGCTCGAGGATCTTCCTGCCCTCCCTACCACGTTTTGTCAGGAATACATGCTGGCGGCGGTTGTTCCCCTTGAGAGTCTTGCGTTTGACATAACCGAGACTCTCCAGCTTCACCAGCGCCGTGTGCGTTGTCGGTTCGGTCAGCTGCGCGCGCTGGCTCAACGTCCGCTGAGTCAAACCGTCTTCCTCCCACAAGACGCGTAAAAAAATCCATTGCCCAAAAGTCATATCGAGCCCTGCGAGACGGCGCTGCAGCGAGCGCGTATAGCCCCGCGCCGCGTGCCTCGTCAGATGCGCCAGACGCTCTTCAAGAAGATCATGCATAATCAGCACATTATCGCACTTATCTGCGAAATAAAATATTGTCGCACGTGACTCC
>JAJFHO010000017.1 GCA_021775575.1 Hyphomicrobiales bacterium | reverse complement strand
GTAAGGCCCTATGTACCAGTTGCTATTGCTATGACGGCCGAAGTCACAAACACTCACATGCCCAATAATTGCCCCGCGAATTAATTCGTCTGGATCAGGGCAGGTAACGCCAATAGTGCGCATCCCGTGTCGCGCTTGTTCATACTCATATCGCGTCATGCCTTTAGATGCATGTACCGCAAACCGCTCAATCTTTAAGCCTCTACGGCATAGCTGTAAGCTGTTGCGGTTCTCAATATTTTTGCCTGCATGAATAATGGCCCATGCCCACGGTTGTTTGATTGAAAGAGCGTGTATTGGGATAGACATATCTATTCTTCCTCCCCTTTAGATTGAAGCTCAAACTCGCCACACCAGCCGTGTTCAATAATGAGAGGCCAAGCGCCAAGAGCATTAAAGTCAGGATTGGATAGGAATTTAGGGGGGTATTTTCTGCATTCAATCAAATCAGTTTTTTGGTCAGGCTCTCCAAATTTACAATTGCCACATTGTTTCTTTTCTTCTGTTGTCTCAGTCATTGGCTTGCCCCTTAAATTTCTCTTTGCCATCCCAATGGGCAGTCCATACAGATTTCATTAATTCAAAATCATGACGGTTACTCCAAAGAGCTGTTGCTAATGACAGGCAATCAATCCCTCTTGTTTGGAACCAGTTAATTTCTTTTCTAGACCCTACTTTTTCAACCCCGTTAATATGGCAATCATGACATAATGGGACGCCCCATTTATCTGTTGAGCGCATACCGGCGCCGCGCTCACCTGTGCATTTAAGGTGATGGATCTCACTTTGAGGCCAGCCGCAATTGATGCACTTAAGCATTCTTATATTTGTGCAATGCTCTTCACTCATGCCTGTGCGTTTGTCTTTTTTCTTGGCCTTTTTAGCTTTTAGTTTTTGCTTGGCTGAGGGCTTGAAGTTCCCGTAAACTCGTTCTTTATAAATTTCGCTCATCACTTCATCTCCAGTAATAAATATCCGCAAATAAAACCGATAAGAGCCACAACAAGGCCGCAAATTATCATTGATGAAATCATCACTTAGCCCTCGTAAGTTCGTAATGAAAAATAAGAGCAAGACAGAGTGAAACGGTTAAATAGAATATCTCGTTCATGCTGCTTGCTCCTTCTGGTCAAGAAGGTCTTCAACATCCACGCCAAGGCGCTCGCACAAGGCTTTTATGGCTCTGTCGTAAAACATCTTGAACTTAATTTGATCCATGCTCTCGAACGCAATTGATCGTGTTTTTACTAAAGATTGACCTTCGTGCTTGATTATGTAATCCACATAACCAAGTTTAATTTTCACCCACTCACTAACTTGATCGGCTGTTTCAAGCGCGGGATCAGTTTCCGCTGCTATCTGGTAAATTGACCATATCCTGTCATGATGCTTTGGGTTTCTTGGCTGGTGTGCTCTTACGATTACAGGCTTCTGTCCAGAAACATTTTGGAAGTCTTTGATTGCTGCAGCGCCATAAGGAAGCAAGCACGGTTTGCCATTAATGATATCCTTGATCATTGTTATCTTGGTCTTGCTCATGCCGCCTCACTTAAACGGATCTTGTTGTCATCATAAGCTTTTGATATGCGTTGACCTTCATCTAAAAGGAATGAAAAACTATGCTCTGCACTCTTAAATTCATCAAGGATTTCGTCTAATATTTCCACGCTTGGCGCTGAGTTCATTTGCCCTTCAATATCGTCAAGAAATTTTTGCGGATCTCCTAAGCCTTTCTCAATAACCAAATCATCTTGCGCTTGGATAAGTTCCTTTTTTTTGCGCTTAACTTCTTCTCTTAAGTGGTCTTTCCAATTGTTTGGAAACTTAGCTATTTTATCTTTGTTATCATCGAGCCACGCATTTAATTCATCTTCGCATTGACAAGCTCTTATATCTTTCTCCATCTCAGAATAAGACCCATCTTGCCTCGCTTTGTAAGCGCTGATCTGATCATCATCACCAACTTGCTTTTGATCTTTGTCATAGAGAGCAAGGCCAAAAGGATTGCCGAAGGTCATCAATGCTCTTTTCATGGCGTCCGTTTCAGCTTCCTTTATTGCAAGCTCATATGCAGCCCCAACGTCCTTTGCTGCCCCGTCTCCATAACCCACACCTTCGCGCACAACTTGACCAACTCTAATAATTGACTTTGCCATATAGCGAACGCGCCATTGATCATTACCGTTTTTATCTTTTATAAGTTGAGGCTCACCTAACTGCGTTAAGTCTGTTTCCCTGTTCCACCCATCAAATCCAAAAATTCGATTTGCCTCTGCGATTGCGTGCCAGCCTTCTATGTATGAAAGCTGCCCTCCACCGCCGTAGTTCGTGCGCTTTTTGACATTGAACTGATTTAACGGGGCTGCTAATTCGAGTTTTTGTTGATCTGAAAAAGTCATCACTCACCCTCATGATCTAAGCGTTTAATCTCTAAAAGCTTGCTGTATTCGTAAAAACTATCTTTCATGATTTCTCTGATAGCTCTTAAGGCCTTGGCTTGGTCTTCATATGAAGTTCCAACCTTTAAACCTCTACTAGCTATACGACTGATGTTTTCAGCAGCTGTTACTAGTGGCGTTGCAGTCCATTCAATATGACCAACAATTCCCTCTTGATAATCAGCTTTGACAATATCGCCATACTTAGCGATGGCTCCGTTAGTGATGCTCTGGTCTGATTTAGCAATCTTCATTCCCAAAGCTTTAGGGTTATCGTGGTTGCTGTGTACGAGTTTG
The DNA here is from genome assembly GCA_021775575.1 of Hyphomicrobiales bacterium. Taxonomy (GTDB): domain Bacteria; phylum Pseudomonadota; class Alphaproteobacteria; order Rhizobiales; family Methyloligellaceae; genus JAJFHO01. The sequence goes on along the minus strand of JAJFHO010000017.1, from coordinate 1,840 downwards.
AGAGTCATTAGAAAGCCCTCCCAAAATATTCTTGGTGTCCAAAGCGCTCTTCATTAGGGCCTACAGACAGTTCTAGAATATCAACAAGCTTTGCAAAGACCTGCTCGCCTATTTCATTTTCATGATCTATCAAATCACGTGTAAGCCCCTCTGAAAGGTGTTCATAAACACCGTCGTTATCATGCCAATAACTCAGAATTTCATACTCAAGGTTGTTAGAGTGCAAGGCGTTATTGTGATGAACTAAAACAGTAGCCTCGACAGTTAGCCATGGCGTTCCTTCAGCTGTTTTTAAATCAACGCAAAAGTCTATATATTCACCGCTCATTTTCTTGCCTTCCTCTTTCTCTCTTGTTTGGCAGCGAATTCATAAGCTGCCTTTAAGGTATCGAAGCCATATTCTTGTGCTAACCACATTGCTTCTCGTACTGCATTTTCTTTGTAATATTCTCTTATTGTTACTTCACTCATTCGACTGACTTTCTTTTGTTTATGTTGTTACTGTCAGCCTCTGCCTGTTAACGCTTGTTGTTATTTTTTAAAAAGGTATTGCAAGTGGTGATCAATTTCAGCTTTAGCCCCCTTAGCTAACGCGTCTCTGAATGCCATAGCGACTTCACTCAAGTTGTCTTTAACTGTCTTTGTTATTTCTTCTCTTGTGATGCTGCGAAGGAGCTCTTGGTACATGTGTTTGTACCTAGGCTCACCTCCGTAGGTCGTTGGCTCCCCCTTGGGGTCCACCTTGACCTCCCAAAATCGCTTAGCTTGAGCATGCAATTGGTCTCTAATAGAAATGGGTTCACCTGAAGGATCCCCAAATATGTCAACAGGCACGTACTCACGGTGGATCAACGCCTCTAATTCTTTTTCGAGACGATCATTGACTTTTTCCTCGATAGTCTTGTTGAGCTTCGATAACTTTTCGTCTAGATGGTTGGAAATTTTCTTATCTAAGATAAATTCAACGTCTTCACTCGACCCGATAAGCTCATCAGCTATCTTCTCTGCTGCAAGTTCTTGGATTGCTTCGTTATTTAATTCCATCTTCTCTTCCTCATCTCTGGCGTGACAGGCCAGCGCTCTATCTCTAATCAGTTTAGTAAGGCGGGCAGGGCGCTAACCTGCTGCATTTTGATCTCCCGGATTAACCCTTGATGCCTATGCTCGCAAACCTCAGCATCAACCAGCAATGCGCCTTATCCGGACTTAACTACGCGTGTCTGCTTTCCACGCCGCCGCCTAACTAAGCCGCCGCCTAACTAAACTGACTTTCCCCTTTTGGGCGGTCCCTATTGAATAGGAGATACTCAGAAACCGCCCGACCCTGGGGAGGGAAAACTTTATTTTTAGCCGTAGCCGTAGCCGTCGCCGTTGCCGTCGCCGTTGCCGTTGCCGTTGCCGTAGCCGTAGCCGTAGCCGTTGCCGTCGCCGTTGCCGTAGCCGTTGCCGTAGCCGTAGCCGTAGCCGTAGCCGTCGCCGTTGCCGTCGCCGTTGCCGTAGCCGTCGCCGTAGCCGTCGCCGTAGCCGTAGCCGTCGCCGTAGCCGTTGCCGTTGCCGTAGCCGTCGCCGTAGCCGTAGCCGTCGCCGTAGCCGTTGCCATAGCCGTAGCCGTTGCCGTAGCCGTTGCCGCGCATGTTTGCGGCCCTTAAGAGATAATCCTCTTGATCCTCATCAAGGACTGCCAAAGCCTTTTTGACATTGACAGTTGTCATGTTTGGAAAGAGCTCTTCTCTCACTTCGTCCACACCATCTAAACAGGCACCAGAGCGAACAAGGTCATCCCGTGTTATTGATTTTCTCGGTTCCATGCTGATTTAGCCTTATCTGTGACTGTGAAAAC
>JAJFHO010000160.1 GCA_021775575.1 Hyphomicrobiales bacterium | reverse complement strand
TGCCATGGCCGACGCCTTGCAGAGCGCATCGAATGTCTGATCAATCAATGTCGGCAATTCACTAGCCACAACAGTATTTTTGCTTACATATGCGGACACAATATCAGCGACGAGCTCTATGAGCTCCATATTGCTCGCTTTTTGATCCATTTTTTGTCTCCTCAAAAGTTCACTGCAAGTCTACTTTAGCAATGATCGCTTCAGCGGGTGCAAAACCGCATTGCTTAGATTAAACACTATCCGAATAATGCCCAGGAACAGCCAAAGAGCCAGAACACTATCGCGAATCAAGAAATATGCAGAGTGCACAGACATGCGACAGAATATGTACTTAGCGGAATATCGATATAATTACAAGTAAGCAGTTTAGGTTAGTAAACTAAATACCGCAATCCTCATATCTACCCTAACCTGTTGATATAAAATAAGAATTTTTTACACTGATTTGCCTAATGATATAATGGCTATCCCGTTCCAATCGCAATATCATGGAAAGTGGGATGTTTGCGCCTGTTTTTCGAGCCAAAATATGATATTTTTGAGCCTAGTCGTTATTATTACGCAGAATTCCCTGCGTATTCTTCAGGCGAGATATTAATATTGATCAGAAATAGCCTAATATATTTGTTGCTTAGACAAGCGCAGCATTGCCGTTGCCACGCCCTCGTGGGCAGCCCGGCTATGGCTATCGGACCTAACGGTAGTAAAAGATCAGATACGCGCCCAGCAGAAGCGTTGCCCAGATGGCCATGCTTCCGGTCGGCCAGGTTCGCGCAAGTACGCCTTGCGGACCGTGATGGCGGTAGACAGTCTCCAAGAAGCGAATAACCGCACGATAGGTTCTGTCGACGAATGCCGTCCAGGCCGCACCGCTCTTTATCTGGAATTCGGCTTGCAGCGCCTGACCCAGACCACGGTAGAACCAGTCGAAATCCAGTGTGATGGTCAGCGTGCGTTTCAACCAGCCAAGCATCAGGAAGAAGGCAAGGCCGGAGAACAGCAACAACTGCAGCTGGAAGACCACATGTGCGCCGGTATAGGGCTGATAGTCCACCGGAGCCGGCAGGATCGCGTAAAGCGGGTCGGGATAAATGCCTAGGCCAATACAGAAGACGGAGAACAACACCATGGACGCCTTCATGTTCCAAGGCGGTTCATCGGGCCTCAAGCCTGAGTCCTTCTGGAAAAACACGAACCAGGGAAATTTGATTCCTGCGTGCAGGAACACGCCCGCCGACGCTGCGGCCAGAAGCATCCAGACGATCATCATATGCTCGTCAGCAGCGCCCTGCGCGATCATCGATTTCGATATGAAACCGGAAGTGAGCGGGAATGACGAGATCGACAGGGCGCCGATGGTACCGCATATGCAGGTCAATGGCATGGTGCGAAACAACCCGCCAAGGTCGGTACATTTGCGCTTGCCCGTCATGTGGAGCACGGAGCCTGCGGACATCAGCAGAAGTGCCTTGTAAATGATATGCGTAAAAGCATGGGCCGCAGCGCCATTCAGGGCCATGGTGGTCCCAATGCCGATCCCAGTAACCATGAATCCGACCTGGTTGATGATAGAATAGGCAAGAATTCGGCGCATATCATTTTCGAGGATGGCGTAAATAATGCCGTAAAACACCATGTACAGGCCGATGAAAATCAAGATCTCGGCACCGGGAAATCCGCGAATTAGAACATAGACGGCCGTCTTGGTGGTGAAGGCGGAAAGAAACACCGTGCCGCTCCAGGAGGCCTCAGGATAGGCGTCGGGCAACCAGGCTGAAAGCGGCGGCGCCCCGGCATTGATGAGGAATCCCGCAAGGATGAGCCACCGGGCAATACTGTCGGGTTGAATTGCCCGGAATTCAGTCGTGCCGGTCGCACTGATCTCACCTGCCACCCCGGCCATCAGCAATACACCGCCAAGCAAATGAATTGCGGCATAGCGCAGGCCAGCCCTTTGCGCCTCCCCGCCACCGAACCACACGACGATCGTGGAGCCGACGGCCATAATTTCCCAGAAGATGAAAACCGTGATCAGGTCGCCCGCGAAGGCGACGCCGATCGCAGAGCCAGCATAAACGAAGGCGGCGCCCAGCTCGGCCGGCTGGTCCCGGTTGAGCGAAAACAATCCGCCACCAAACGCCATGATCGCAAAGATGGTCGCAAACAGACGGCTGAGTGCATCACCCTTAAGCGGAGCGATCCCATAACCCATGAACTCAAAAGACAGTATGACGCCATCCGGCACTTGCCAGATCAACCACAGGGTCAAAAGCGGCGGCGCCAACAAAAAGATACTTCGCGCGCGCTTCTGCAGCACGGGAATCAAAAGGCCGGTCACGATCAGAACCAGCGCCGGCGGGATCGAAAACTCAGCCATCATAATAGGTGTCCGGTCGCTTGAGGAATGCACTCAATGCCTTGGCGAAAACCACCAGCACAACGCAGGCGGCGAATCCGAACCAGGCAGCAAAGCCGAAGGTGCCGTCGATGCCGAAATGCGGGTGATGATGGACGATGAAATCGCAAAGGACGGTCACCGCCAGAATAGCAATGAAAATCCACCACAAGAGTCGGATATTCTCCGGCCTCGCCAGCCAGTGGTCATCCCTGCTGGATTTCTTCTTTGCCATGCCTCACACTCCTGCCAATAAACGAGCCAGCGCCAGCGGTATATCCGGGAACAGGAACATCAAAACGGTTCCTCCCGCCGTCGCCGTCAGCGCGATCACGATCGGTATGGGCGCCTCGCCCTTTGCATGAGCCTTCACGTCCTTACCCGGCGGCTTGAGGAAGGCTTGGACAATGATCGGAAGGAAATAACCGGCGTTCAGCAGCGTGCTGACAATAATCACGGCGACCGCAACCCACTGGCCGGTATTCATGGCGCCCGTGAGCATGAACCATTTCCCTAAAAAGCCCGCAGTCGGCGGCACGCCGATCATTGACAAGGCGCCAATCGCAAAGGCGGCCATTGTCCACGGCATGCGCCGGCCGATACCGTCAAGCTGGCTTATCTCGGTCAGACGCGAGGCGGTATAGATTGACCCGGCGGCAAAAAACAGTGTGATCTTGCTGACCGCATGGGCCGCGATATGCATGGCCGCCCCAACTATTGAGATGGGCGTCAGAATCGATGCCGCAAGGACCACATACGAGAGCTGGCTCACAGTCGAATAAGCAAGCCGTTTCTTCAGATTATCCTGGCGCAAGGCAACGATTGATGCCGTGATAACAGTGAAGCCGGCCACCCAGACCAGCCATTCCGCGTTTCCGGCGCGGGCGAGCGCATCGACGCCAAAAACATAAACAATCACCTTGACGACAGTGAACACACCGGCCTTGACGACGGCCACGGCATGCAGCAGCGCACTGACAGGTGTCGGCGCGACCATTGCCGCGGGCAACCACCAATGCAGCGGCATGATCGCGGCCTTACCGATGCCGAAGATATAGAGCGCCAGCAGCAGCGCAATGATACCGTCGGGAGCCTTACCGGCAAGGATTCCACCAACTTGGAAGTCGAGCGTGCCCGCGATCACCGCCGTGGCGATAATTGCCGGCAACAGCAGCACCATGGAAGTACCCAGCAAAATCAACAGATAGACGCGTCCACCAGCTTTCGCATTGTCGTCGCCCTTATGCGCGACCAGCGGATAGGTCGAGAGTGTCAGAATTTCATAGCAAAGGAACAGCGTGAAAAGATTGGCGGCGAAGGCGATACCGATCGTGCTCGCCAGAGCCACCGCGAAGCACATATAGAAAGGCGTTTGCCGCGGCTCGTTGTTGCCCCTCATATAGCCGATCGAATAGATCGAATTCACAATCCACAATGTCGACGCCACACAGGCGAAGAGCATACCGAGCGGCTCGACGTTAAAAGCAAGTTCCAGCCCCGGAACGATCTCAAAAGCCCCGGTGGCGACGGATTGCCCCCCCAGAACATCGCCCAGAATGAACATGACGACCAGAAACAGCGCGGCGGCGGTTACCAGCGTCACCGATTCCCTCACATTCGCATTCCAGGAGGTAAGGCCGATCAGTCCGGCCCCGACCGCCGGAATGACCAAAGCGAGAATGATGAGCATTTCACCGGTCATCGCAGCCCCGCCAATAGCAACTCGGCGGCCCTACCGGCGATACCGGCCGACGCCGTGGTGTCAAATCCGAAATAAACCGTTGCCGCAGTGAGCAACAATGTCGGCAAGAGCATGCCGAGTGGCGGCTCCTTGGCGCTGCGCGCTGCTTGCGAAATGGGGCGGAACCAGACAACCTCCACGATACGGCCGACATAAACGACCGAAATCAGTGAACTGATAACGATCAGAAATGCCAGCCACCACCAGCCATTTTCAAAAGCGCCGAGCCCCAGATACCATTTCGACACGAAGCCGACCGTTCCGGGCACGCCGATGACGCTCAGACCGGCCAGAACGAAGGCGCCCATGGTGATCGGCATCTTCTTGCCCAGCCCCGCCAAATCGTCGATCTTTACCGTACCGATCCGGTAAAAGACCGCGCCGAGAGCCATGAACAATGCCCCTTTCATAAGGGCGTGGTTGAAAAGATGGACGATCCCCCCGGTAAGGCCGGACTGGTTCGCAAGCGCGATTCCCAAGGTGATGTAGCCGATCTGGGCCACCGACGAATAGGCAAGCATCCGTTTCGCGTCTTCCTGGAAAATGGCGATGATCGACGCCCCGAACATGGCCGCGAGCGACAGAAAAAGGAGGATTTCCGTGACAGGCAGCTCCTCGAAAACGACCGCGACGCCGAACACCGAAAAGTAGTAGCGCAGCAGCAGATAGACGGCGACCTTGGTCGCCGTGGCCGCCAGAAATGACGTGACCATGGAAGGCGCATAGGCATAGGCGTTGGGTAGCCAGACATGCAGTGGGAATAGCGCGAGCTTCAGGCTGATGCCGACGGTCAGAAAAGCGAGGGCCGCCATCACGGCGCGGGAATTCTCGATGTCGGCCAGGCGGCCGGCAATATCGACCAGGTTGAGCGAGCCGGTCATCGAGTAGAGAAACCCGACGCCGATCACATACATGGTCGCGCCAATGGTGCCGACCACCAGATACTGGTAGGCGGCCAGAAGCGCCCGCCTGTCGCGCCCCATCGCGATCAGCGCATAGGTTGCAAGCGATGAGATCTCCATAAAGACGAAGACGTTGAACGCATCGCCGGTGATCGCAATTCCCAACAGACCGCACAGGCACAAAAGGTAGATGGCATAGAACCAGGCGTGATTTTCAGGCGCGATCTCCGCCTCTACACTGGACTTCGCATAGGGCATGATCACGGCCCCGATCAGCGACACCAGCAGAAGCAGAAACGCATTGATGATATCGACCCGGTATTCGATTCCGATCGGTGGCGGCCACCCGCCGAAGGCATAGGAAATCGTCCCGTTCTCGAGAACCTCCAGCAGCAGGCCGATGGCGCAAAGCGGCATCAGAAGGCTGACAATTAGCGCCACGCCCCAGGCCAGGGTTCCGCGGCGCAGCATGGCGCAGACGACGGCGCCCAGCAGCGGCAGTACGACCTGTAGAGCCGGGAGGTTGTCCGCAATCATGTATCGTCTTCCTCGGCGAAGATTTCATCCTCCTCGATCGTTCCGAAGCTCTCGTTGATCCGCACCACGAGCGCCAGGCCAAGCGCCAGAGTGGCGACGCCAACCACGATCGCTGTCAGTATCAGCACGTGGGGGAGTGGATTTGAGTAGGGCCCGAGCCCCTCGCCGAGGATCGGCGGGGTGCCGCCGAGAATTTTTCCAGGCGAAATGTAGAGGAGATAGACGGAGGTCTGGAAAAGCCCCAGACCGACGAGCTTCTTCACCATATTGCCGCGCGCCACGACGATATAAAGTCCTGAAATCATGAGAAAAATCATGACCCAGTGATTATAGTGGGCGACTGTCTGTTCAAGGATGGCCATCACCGGCCCCGACCGACAAAAGTGTAGAAAATCACCGTCATCGTCCCCGAAACGGTCACGAACACGCCGGCCTCGACAAGCAGGATTCCATATTCCTGGCCGTGTGCGGGGTCGTGAGCGAAAGGCGAATAATTGAGAAAATTCTCGCCAAGCAACATACTCGCCACGCCGACGCCGGCGTAGATGGCCACGCCCGCGGGCACCATGAGTTCAACCACCCGGGGCGGCACAATCCGCTGAGCGGCCTCCAGCCCAAAAATTATGGCATAGAAGATCACCATCGCGCCGGCCATCACGCCGGCCTGAAATCCGCCGCCCGGACCGAAATCGCCGTGGAACTGTACGTAGAGAGCGAAGACCAGGATAAAGGGTATGAACATCTTCGCCGCCACGCGGAAAACAATGTCGAGCCTCATCGCCGGACCCTCTTGCGTTTCGGGCCAGGCTTCACGTCACGCCGCCCCTTGAGTAGCATCAGAACGGCTATGCCCGCGGTGAAGATGACGGCGGTCTCACCGAGCGTGTCGTAGCCACGATAGCTGGCCAACACCGACGTGACGACATTGGGCACCAGCGTGTCCCGCAGCGAATTCTCCAGATAGTAAGGAGCGACATGCATGTGGATCGGGGCATCCGCCACGCCGAATGGCGGCAGCGCGAACGAGCCGTAAACAAGCGCTATCCCGGTAATTCCGGCCACGACCAGGGGCAGCAGCGGCGTATGTGCGGGTCTGGTCTCTTCGGTTTTGGTCAAATACAGCGTACCGAGCATGAGAACGGTTGAAACACCCGCGCCAACCGAAGCCTCGGTCATCGCCACGTCGACCGCATCGAGGACGATCATCACGCTGGCCATCAGAAAGCTGTAAATTCCGCCGAGGACCACTACGGCAAACAGGTTCCGCAGCCGAACCACGCCGACCGTTATCGCGGCCATCAGGGTGAGGAGCACCATGTTGATTAGCGCTTCTATGACCGGGTCCTCCCTTTGCGGGCTGCCGTGGAGCGTGCTTTGCCGCTGGTCTTGCCGGCCGGGCGGCGGGTAGGCGTCCTGCTCTTTGTTTGAGGGGGGGCTTTCTTTGCCTTGTCCTTTTCGGGCACCGGATGCGCACCGGGGCCGACCATGATCTTCTTGTTGGCCAGTATCGGTTCGAGCCCGGCGTGCAGCGCCGCCTGGGCCACGGCGTGGGTCGCGATCGGGCTGGAGTAGAGGATGACGACCAGGATCACCGCCAACTTCACGGTGACGAGCGAGAGGCCGGCGACGAACATCATGCCGACAAGCAGCAGCCCGGCGCCCGCCGTGTCCGAAATACCTGCCGCGTGCATCCGGGTAAAAACGTCAGGCATGCGGAAAATTCCAACCGCGCCGACGACGAAAAAGAAGGAGCCCATGACGATCAGGACCGCGCCGAATATTTGCGAAATTTCAGCCATCAGTTTTCCGAAGGCTCCTCGCCACCGGGATGACTCAGATCGCCGTGGCGGAAAAATTTAAGGACGGCAAGCGTGCCAATGATGTTGAGCAACGCGTAGAGAATGCCGATATCGAGGAACTCCGGACGCTCCGTCAGGAAACCGAATAGCGCCAGCAACATGATCGCGCCGGTGCCTATCGAGTTGCCGGCGAGGACCCGGTCGAAAACGGTCGGCCCTTTCAACGCCCTTACGACCGCGAGGAAGAGCGCGACCAGAACGGCGATGGAAGCGGCCGCGAATACCGTCATAAGTCAGCCTCGAACTGTTTCACGCGCCGGTCCATCCTCCCTTCGGCCAAATCTTGCGCACCCGACCGCGTTATAGCGTGAACAAGGAACTCATGCCCCGATACGCGCGCGGTTATGGTCCCGGGTGTCAGCGTGATCGAGTTGGCGTAAGTCGCGATACCCACCGCGCTTCGCTGGTTTGCCCGTACCCGCACAAGCGTTGGCGAAATCGGCAGTTTCGGATGCAGGATGATTTTGGTGACGTCCAGCGCCGCCTTGGCAATCTCCACGATCAGCCAGGGCCAATAGGTTAGCGCGCGCGGCAAATACCTGATTGGATGGCCTTCGTCATCGATGATCCGCATGCGATGCGCCAGGACAACGGTTGCCAGAACCGAGGCAATACCGGCAGTAACCGTCAGCACCGTATAGTGGCCTGACAAAACCAGCCAAAAGCAATACAGGACCAGACCGAGGCTTAGATAAAGCACGCCTATCGTCCCCTTACCTGCACGTTCGCCAGTTTCCCGCGCACCAATCAGATCAAGCTGCCAGCGGGATTCCGCCCATTCCGATTGGCACGATTTGTTACCGATTCGCGACGCCAATCAAGGCTAGGCCTGAAGTTTGCCCAGGATTCGACGCCGGTATTTTCCTGTCTTCGGCGCAGAACGATGCATCTGAATCAGGCGAGTGCTAGTATTATAAAATCCAACCGACACGCTGTCGGCGGTTCAGGGCGTCCATCGCGGCAACGTAGGTGCTACCGATCATGATTTTCGAATATGCGGAGATTGTCCTATGAGCAAAAAAGCCAGCAAGCTCAAAGTGGAAAAGAATGACGAGGAATGGCAGCAGCAGCTGACGCCGCAGCAATTCATGGTCACGCGGCGGCATGGCACAGAACCAGCCTTCTCGCATCCCTACAATAAAGACAAGCGCGAGGGCGTGTATCGCTGCATCTGTTGCGGCGAGCCACTCTTCGGATCGGAGACAAAGTTCGATTCCGGTACGGGCTGGCCGAGTTTTTTTTCTCCTGCATCCAACGGAGCTGTTGGCGAGTATGAGGACAATTCGCTATTCATGCGCCGTACCGAAGTGCGTTGCACCGCTTGCGATGCCCATCTCGGGCATGTCTTCCCCGACGGCCCGGAGCCGACAGGCAAACGTTATTGCATAAACGGCATGGCGCTCAGCCTGGCGGCAAACAAGACCGAATCCGAAGAATAGAAAACGAAAGCCCCCGAAAAATGGATGCAAAGTCACCGGGACCGGAATTGCCTCCGGCGCCCGTCGCGGAGAAACGTCCTGCCAGAAATACGCGTCACGGTATCGAGCGCGTCGATGACTATGCGTGGCTGCGCGCAGACAACTGGCAGGAGGTTATGCGCGCGCCGGAGACTCTGCCGGCGGATATCCGCGCCTACCTCGAAGCCGAGAACGGCTATTGCGAGACAGCGCTCGCGGACACCCAAGACCTTCAGGAGATGCTGTTCGCGGAGATGAAGGGGCGCATCAAGGAGGACGATTCAAGCGTCCCGGCGCCCGACGGGCCCTATGCCTATTACATGAGCTACGTCACCGGAGGGCAGCACGCTCTTTATTGCAGAAAGCCTCGCCAGGGCGGCGATGAGCAAATTCTCATCGACGGCAACAAGCTCGCCGAACCCCATTCCTATTTCGTCATCGGCGCGGCCGCCCATTCGCCCGACCACGCCCTGGTCGCCTATTCGGCGGACACGGCCGGGTCGGAATATTATGCGATACGAATTCTGGACGCCGAGACCATGGAGGAGCTCGGCACGCCGATTCCAGACAGCGCCGGTAGTTTTGTCTGGTCGCGCGATGCGCGGAGCCTGTTCTATGTGAAGCTGGACGAAAACCATCGCCCAAGGCAGGTCTACCGGCATATTCTCGGCACAGCCCCGGAATCGGACACCCTGGTTTACGAAGAGAGCGATCCGGCCTTCTATGTCGGCGTGTCGGTCACCCAGGACCACCGTTTCATTCTCATCGACGCCCACGATCACCAGACAAGCGAAGTTCGGATGATCGATGCGGATGCGCCGGAAAGCGCTCCGGTGCTGATTGCCGAGCGCGAGCGCGAGCATGAATATTCGGTCGAGCATCAGGACGGCCGGCTGATCATCCTGACCAATTCGGACGGCGCGGAGGACTTCAAAATCGTCGCGACGCCGCTTGACCGGCCGGGCCGTGAAAACTGGCGGGACATTGAGCCCCACCGTCCCGGCCGTCTGATCCTGGATGTCACGGCATTCGAGAAGCATCTCGTGCGTCTTGAGCGGGAGAAGGGCCTGCCGCGTATTGTCATTCGCGAAGTGGAGAGCGGCGGCGAGCACGAAATCGCATTCGACGAGGAAGCCTATTCGCTCGGAATGTCTCCCGGCTATGAATTTGCCACCAAAACGCTGCGCTTTACTTATTCATCGATGACAACGCCGGCGCAGGTGTTCGACTATGATATGGAGAACCGCGAGCGAACCCTGCGCAAGACCCAGGAGGTACCGAGCGGCCATAACGTGAAAGACTATGTGACTCGCCGGGTCATGGCGCCGGCAGGGGACGGCGAGCGGGTTCCGGTGTCCCTGCTCTACCGTAAGGACACTCCCATCGACGGCAGCGCGCCGCTGCTGCTTTACGGCTACGGCGCCTATGGCATCGCCATTCCATCGGCCTTTTCCACCAACCCGCTCTCGCTTGTCGACCGGGGTTTCGTCTATGCGATTGCTCATATTCGCGGCGGCAAGGAAAACGGTTATCGCTGGTACCGCGCCGGAAAGCTGGCGAAAAAGGTCAACACCTTCACCGACTTTATCGATGCCGGCGAATATCTCGTGAAGGAGAAGTTCGCCGCGCCCGACAAAATTGTCGCCCGCGGCGGCAGCGCCGGCGGCATGCTCATGGGCGCGGTGGCGAATATGAGGCCGGACCTGTTCGCGGGCGTGATCGCGGAGGTTCCCTTCGTCGATGTACTGAACACCATGCTCGACGACAGCCTGCCGCTGACGCCGCCGGAATGGCTCGAATGGGGCAATCCGATCGCCAGCAGCGATGAGTATCAATGGATTGCCGCCTACTCGCCTTACGACAATGTGACCAAACAGGATTATCCGAACATTCTGGCGCTTGCCGGTCTGACGGACCCGCGGGTGACATATTGGGAGCCGGCGAAATGGATCGCGCGGCTGCGCGCGCTCAAGAGCGACGGCAATCTGCTTCTGCTGAAGACCAATATGGGCGCAGGCCATGGCGGCGCCTCGGGACGCTTCGACCGGTTGAAGGAGGTTGCGCTGTCCTATGCCTTCGCGCTGAAGGTCACGGACAAGACCGAAGACATTGCTTGATAGCTGAACAATTGGAATGGCCCCGACCACCGGCTATCATATCAACCGGGAAAAGATGCAAAACAGTTTTGGAGAGCTACCGTCATGACTCGAGCTGCCCAGAAGCAGGTTATTCCAGCGCAGCGCGCCGCCTTCGACTGGACCGATCCGTTGGGATTCGACGGCCAGTTGAGCGAGGAAGAGCGGATGGTGCGCGACAACGCAAACCGTTTCGCGCAGGACACGCTGATGCCGCGGGTCGTGGAAGCTTTCCGCGAAGAGAAACACGATCCCGATATTTACCGCGAAATGGGCGAGATGGGACTGCTGGCGGTCACGTCGCCCGAGGAATATGGCGGCTCCGCGATGAGCTATGTCTGTTACGGGCTGATCGCCCGGGAGGTTGAGCGGGTCGATGCCGGTTACCGTTCCATGCTGAGCGTCCAGAACAGCCTCGTCGGCTATCCAATTTTCGCCTACGGCACGCAAGAACAGAAAAAGAAGTTCCTCCCCAAGCTGGCAACCGGAGAAATGATCGGCTGCTTCGGCCTGACCGAGCCGGATGCCGGGTCCGACCCGGGAAGCATGAGAACCCGCGCCGTCAAGGCCGACGGCGGCTATATTCTCAAGGGGTCGAAGATGTGGATCTCGAGTTCTCCCATTGCCGACATCTGCGTCGTCTGGGCCAAGACCGGCGACGGCGTGATACGAGGCTTTTTGCTCGAGCGGGGAATGAAGGGCCTCTCCACGCCGACGATAGAGGGCAAATTCTCGCTGCGCACGTCTGTCACCGGCGAGATCGTGATGGATGACTGCTTCGTGCCGGAGGAAAATCTCCTGCCCGGCGCCCAAGGCCTGTCCGGCCCCTTCCGCTGCCTGAATCGTGCCCGGTTCGGCATTGTCTGGGGCGCGATGGGATCGGCGGAATTCTGCTGGCACGCAGCGCGGCAATATACGCTCGACCGCAAGCAGTTCGGCCGCCCCCTCGCCGCGACCCAGCTTGTTCAGAAGAAACTCGCGGATATGCAAACGGAGATTACTCTGGGGCTCCAGAGCGCGTTGCAGCTTGGACGCCTGTTCGACCAGGACCTGGTAACGCCGGAGGCGATCTCACTGATGAAGCGCAACAATTGCGGCAAGGCTCTCGATATCGCGCGCACAGCGCGCGACATGCATGGCGGCAACGGTATCGCCGACGAGTTTCACGTTATCAGGCATATGCTGAATATGGAGACCGTCAACACCTATGAGGGCGCGCATGACGTCCATGCGCTTGTCCTCGGGCGGGCACAAACCGGCATCCAGGCATTCGGATAGTTGCACTTCGTTGGCAAATGCATCCGCCTTGCCTAGCCGAAAGATAGCCGTTAGGTTGCCGCACGCTGTTACATCGAAAGTATAACAAAATGAATGGCCGAGGCCGCCGCAAGCGGTCGAACTACGGCCGGAGCCACGAAACAAGGGGATAGGAGGTCTGGATGCAAGGCATCTTGAGCAATCTCAGATCGACGGTCATTGCCGGCTTGGTGCTGACGGTGATTACATTCGTAATTGTACGCGTATTGATAGGAACGGGTTTCGGGCTGGACCATGCCTGGGGCGCCTTCCTGTTCCGCTGGCTGCACGTCTTGAGCGGCGTGATGTGGATCGGCCTGCTCTGGTATTTCAATTTCGTCCAGATTCCGAATATGGGGAATATTCCCGATGAGCAGAAACCGGCGATCGGCAAGGTAATCGCGCCGGCCGCGCTGTGGTGGTTCCGCTGGGGCGCCATGGCCACGATCGTCACCGGCCTGATCCTCGCCTTCATGAATGGGTATCTGGTCGATGCGATCACACTCGGCCTGACCGATAATGGCGGCAGCACGCCGATCGGAATTGGAATGTGGCTGGGCGCGATCATGTGGTTCAACGTCTGGTTCGTGATCTGGCCGAACCAGAAAAAAGCGTTGGGCATGGTCGAGGCGAGCGCGGATGAAAAGGCTGCATCCGCCAAGATGGCCATGCTGTTCTCGCGGACCAATACGCTGTTGTCCTTCCCCATGCTGTTCTGCATGGTCGCGGCACAGAATGGCGGTTTTGCCTAGAGCCGGCCTGACGACATAATCGACGAAATCCGGCCGGGGCTAACAGCTCCGGCCGTTTTCATTCCGCCACTATCGGTGCTCCCGGCCGTCTTTACTGGCGAGCGGGTTCTTTGAGCGCCAGCGAATGCAGATGCTCGATCAGGGCATCGATGTCCTTCGGCTCTAATACGAAGGCCGGCATGTCCGGATGACCGGTGACGATCCCTTCGGCCAGGGATTCCTCGAGATTTTCCAGAGGCCATTTGGATGCGAATGTCCTGAAAGGCGGCGCGTCCTTGTGCGGGCTCGCCGCTTCGTCGGACACCGCATGGCAGCGCGCGCACAGCTTTTCAGCAAGTTTCAGCCCCACGTCGGCGCGGTCATTTTCCGCGGCCATCGCCGGCAAAAGCAATATGAGCAAAATCTTCGCGCTCAAAATCCACGCAACCTGACGGCGCTTCATCACCAATCATCCCTTCGCAGCTGTACGGCCGAAGCTCTGTTCGGTCGCGCTACACAGCACCATGCAGCGCCCACCACAGCGTTGATCGATATCAAATATTACGAAGTCAAGAAAGGTGAGATCGGGACGCCGACCCGATAGCCGGCGCCCGCCAACTGCTTCTAGAAGCCAAACATCTTCTTGACTTTGTCGAGTGCCCCTTCGGCGGCTTCCTCGATCGTATCCCATACGTCCTCAGCGGCCTCCGCGGCGGAGCCCAGGATTTGCTTGGCCGCCGGTTCGTTGAACAGGTTGAGCTTGGCAAGCGAATTGGGTCCGACAATGCCATCGGCCTTCAGACCATTTTCTTCCTGAAACGCCTTGACGGCCTTTGCCGTACCGGGACCGAATTTGCCGTCGGCGTCGATGCCGAGTTTTTCCTGAAGCTTCTTGACTGTCGTACCGCGCGTTCCACGCCGCAGAAGCACCAGATCAAACAGCCCCATTTGAGCAAAAGTATCCGGACCCGCGATGCCGTCGACCTTCAGACCGTTGGCCTTCTGATAGTCTTTGAGCGCCTTTTCCGTCCCGCCGCCGAAAACACCATCGGCATCGACGCCCAGTTTTTCCTGAAGCCGCCGAACGGGCTCACCCCTCAGACCTCTCAACAAAATCGCCATGTAAGCCTCCTCTGCTATACATTATCCAAGCCCACTATTATGCATACGCTGTGTGGCGCCAACTGTTCCATCTATGCCTTTCGTCAGCAATTTTAAAGGGGTCGCTTGATCGAAAGTATCGACTGGCCGCGGCAACCATTTGCACAGAAACATGATTATCGCGTCTCAGCGCCGCAAGACGCTGCCCAATATCCCGCGAACGATTGCCCGCCCGACAGTGCCGCCATACTTACCCGCCACCTGGCGTCCGATATCGGCCGCGACCTGTCCCACGGTGCGATTGACGACTGAACGGGTGACTTCACGCGCTGCCCTCTGGCCCGGCGACAGCCTCTCGCCGCGCTTGCGGTTGGTTCCAAAAATCGTGTCCAGCAGCCCGCCCTCATCCTCTTCCGGCGCCGCCGCGGCCGCCTTTTCGCGCTTCGCTTGCGCTTCCTCTTCGCTAGCCGCTTTTTGCGTGCCGCGTTTGATCAGGATTTCGTGGGCGCTTTCACGGTCGACCGCCTTGTCATACTGACCGGCGACGGGACTGGCCTCGACGATCCGCTTGCGCTCCTGAGGCGTAATCGGTCCAAGGCGGGAGGATGGCGGGCGGATCAGCGTTCGCTGGACGATGGAGGGTTCGCCCTTTTTCTTCAGCGTCGAGACAAGCGCCTCACCGACGCCAAGCTCCATGATCACATCGGCAGTCTTGAATTCGGGATTGGGTCTAAAGGTTTCCGCAGCCGCCTTGACCGCGCGCTGCTCCCGGGGCGTGAAGGCGCGCAGGGCATGCTGGATACGGTTGCCGAGCTGGCTCGACACCGTATCGGGAACGTCGAGTGGATTCTGCGTCACGAAATAGACGCCGACGCCCTTCGAGCGGATCAGCCGGACGACCTGCTCGACTTTTTCGACCAGAGCCTTGGGGGACTCGTCGAACAGCAGATGCGCTTCGTCGAAGAAGAAGACGAGCTTCGGTTTTTCCGGGTCTCCGACTTCGGGCATTTCCTCAAACAATTCAGACAGCAGCCAAAGCAGGAATGTCGCGTAGAGCCGAGGCGACTGCATCAGCTTATCGGCGGCGAGGACATTGATATAGCCCCGGCCATCGCGCGTCGTGCGCATCAGATCGGCAATATTCAGGGCCGGCTCGCCGAAGAAATTCTCACCCCCCTGCTCATCCAGTACGA
>JAJFHO010000159.1 GCA_021775575.1 Hyphomicrobiales bacterium | reverse complement strand
GTTATGATCTGGTTTAAACCTGGATCTTGTTTTTGTCCCTTTGTTTAGAACCCTAGCCGCGCCGGCGTTTGGGGGCGACGCCCTGGTCCGGCACCCAAAGGCCGTCGGGACGCGTGCCGGCTTCCCAGAAAACATCAATCGGAATGCCGCCGCGCGGATACCAATAGCCGCCGATCCGGAACCAGCGCGGTTCGATTTCGCCGACGATCCGCTTGCCGATGGCGAGCGTGCAATCCTCATGAAAAGCGCTGTGATTGCGGAAACTGGCGAGATAAAGCTTCAGCGACTTCGACTCCAGCAACCAGTCACCCGGCACATAATCGATCACCAGATGGGCGAAATCCGGCTGACCGGTCACCGGACAGAGCGAGGTGAATTCCGGGCAGGTGAACCGCGCCAGATAATCGGTATCGGCATGCGGGTTGGGCACACGCTCCAGCATTGCCGCCTCGGGCGAGGCGGGCAGCGGCGTTTCCTTGCCCAATTGCGTCAAATTTTCGTGCCTGTCGGCCATGGCTTCACGCTGTCCCGGCGTTCAGTGCGCGGAGGTGTCGGGCCCTGAATAAACACACCCTTCGCCGCAGGTGTCGCGCGAAATCGCAATTTCCGCGAGCCCCTGCACGCGGTTGTGCAACCGGTCCCAGAGCCAGCGCGAAATCAGCTCCAGCGTTGGATTCTCAAGGCCGGCAATATCGTTCAGGAAATTATGGTCGAGCGTGCCCCGGGCATCTTCCAGCGCCGCTTTCATGTCATCGAAATGCACCAGCAGCCCAGTTTCGGGGTCGGGCTCGCCGTCCACGCTCACGCGCACGCGAAACGAATGCCCGTGAATTCGGCCGTTCGGATGCCCTTCGGGCGCGGAGGGCAAAAAGTGTGCGCCCTCGAATGTGAATTCCTTATAGATACGCATGGCCGCTGTTTAAGGGATTTCGCCCTTTATTGCCAGAGTTCTCGTTGTCACGGAAAAAGCGCCGCTAGGCGATGCCGATCAGCTTGTGCGTCTGCAGGCTGATCCTCCAGTTGGGATGCTTCAGGGAGTATTCGACCACCGCCTGAAGGCTCGTATCGCGCTCGCTGCAATCCATTGGTTGCAGGAAAAAATGCGCAAAGTCGAGAGCTTCCATTTCAACCGGTTCAATTCCCTGCTGAGGGTAGACCAGCTTTAGCTCGTCGCCCGATTTCTGCACCAGTTCCGTGCCCGCCTTGGGGCTGACGCAAATCCAGTCGATATCGCGCGGCACGGGCAGCGTTCCGTTGGTCTCGATGGCGATCTCGAAGCCTTCGCCATGCAGGGCGGCAATCAACGCGTCGTCGACCTGCAGCATGGGCTCGCCGCCAGTAAGCACGGCAAGCCGTTTGCCGCCGTTACCCTGCCAGCTGGCGGCGCAGGCCTGCGCCAGCTGGTCCGCGCTTTCAAACTTGCCGCCGCCAGGACCGTTCGTGCCGACAAAATCGGTGTCGCAAAAGCGGCATATGGCGCCGGGCCGGTCCTTCTCCAGCCCCGACCATAAATTGCAGCCGGCAAAACGGCAGAAAACCGCCGACCGGCCGGCCTGAGCGCCTTCGCCCTGCAAGGTGAAATAGATTTCCTTGACGCTGTACATCTTTACCGGTGTCTTGGTGTTCAGCCGTTCACTGTTCGGCAGTGACGGGTTTCGCCGTCATCGCACGCCATTCACGGTGGCCCTTGGCGCGCAAATCGCACGCCGGACACTCGGCGCAGCCATAGCCCCAATCGTGGCGCTTGCCGCGCGTGCCCCGGTAGCAGCTATGGGTATGCTCGGCGACCAATTCAACGAGCAGCTTGCCCCCGATATTTTCGGTGAGCGCCCAAGTCTGCGCCTTCGATTGCCACATCAGCGGCGTCTCGATCGTGAATTCCTCATCCGTCCCCAGCCGTATGGCTTTGGCGAGCGTCTGCAAAGTCTCGTCGCGGCAATCGGGATAGCCTGAGAAATCGGTTTCGCACATGCCGCCAATCAGGGATTTTATGGTGCGGCGATAGCCGAGCGCCGCGGCGTAGACAAAGAAGACCAGATTGCGTCCCGGCACAAAGGTATTGGGAAGACCGTTTTCGGCCATTTTGAATTCGGTTTCCCGGGTGAGCGAGGTTTCGCTGATCTGGCCGAGCGCAGAAAGGTCGATCATGTGGTCGGGGCCCAGCCTTTCCGACCATTCGGGAAACAGCGCCCTGATTTCTCGCAACACTTTTTTCCGGCATTCGAGCTCGATCCTGTGGCGCTGGCCATAGTCGAATCCGACACTTTCCACCCTGTCATAGCGCTCCAGCGCCCAAGCCAGGCACAGCGTCGAATCCTGCCCTCCGGAAAACAGAACCAGCGCCGACTTGTCCTTGCCGCCTGTCATGCCTTACCCACCGTAATGGAATGTCTGGTCGTGCGGACCATCAGACCCTCTTTCGTTCAAAGAGCTTGTCCGCTAATAACGGGCGAACAATCGCATGCCCCGCCGGCCTGCCGCAACTCGCTAAACAATCGGGAAATCTCCATATGACCGCAATCACGGAACTTGTCGCCCGCGAAATCCTCGACAGCCGGGGCAATCCAACGGTGGAAGTCGACGCCATTCTGGAAGACGGCTCGATGGGTCGCGCGGGCGTTCCATCGGGCGCGTCTACCGGTGCGCATGAGGCGCATGAGCTTCGCGACGGAGGCAAGCGCTATCTCGGCAAGGGTGTCGGGAAGGCGGTTGGCGCGGTTAATGGAGAAATATTCGAGGCGCTGGCCGGGCACGAAGCGGAAGACCAGCGGCGCATTGATACAATCCTCTGCGAGCTGGACGGCACTGACAACAAGGGAAGGCTGGGCGCCAATGCCATTCTCGGCGTCTCTCTCGCGGTCGCCAAAGCCGCGGCGATGGCGTGCGCCCTGCCGCTCTACCGTTATCTCGGCGGCGCCGACGCACATATCCTGCCGGTCCCGATGATGAATATCGTCAATGGCGGCGCCCATGCCGACAACCCGATCGACATACAGGAATTCATGATCATGCCGGTCGGTGCGCAAAGCTGTTCCCATGCGATACGCATGGGCGCGGAGATATTTCATACGCTCGGCAAAGCGCTCAAGGACGCCGGCCACAATACCAATGTCGGCGACGAGGGAGGGTTTGCGCCCAACCTTGCTTCGGCGAACGAAGCGCTGGACTTCGTGATCACCGCAATCGAGAAGGCCGGTTACACGCCTGGAGATCAGGTCTGCCTCGCACTCGACGCGGCGTCCACCGAGTTTTTCGATAACGGCAAATATAATCTTTCCGGCGAAGGAAAGACTCTCGATAGCGCGGGTATGGTCGATTATTACGCCGATCTGGTTTCGCGCTATCCGATCATTTCAATCGAAGATGGCATGGCCGAGGACGATTGGAAGGGCTGGAAAGCTCTCACCGACGCTATCGGTGACAAATGCCAGCTTGTCGGCGACGATCTGTTCGTAACCAATCCCGTGCGCCTGAAAGATGGTATTGAAAAAGGCGTGGCCAATTCCATCCTGGTGAAGGTCAACCAGATCGGCACGCTCACCGAAACGCTTGAAGCGGTGTCCATGGCGCAGCAGGCCTCATACACCGCAGTGATATCGCACCGCTCGGGCGAGACCGAGGACGCAACCATTGCCGATCTCGCCGTCGCCACCAATGCCGGACAGATCAAGACAGGCTCGCTGTCGCGCTCCGACCGGACGGCGAAATATAACCAGCTGCTGCGCATCGAGGAGGAGCTGGCGGACACAGCCGATTATGCCGGGACCGGCGTCCTTCCCGGATCGCGCTAACCACCGCTTAACATCTGGCGAATATCCTGAAGGCTCGGTCCAGCGTGTATTGGGGAGCTGGATCGATTGGGTGAGTCATAAAATCGGCAGCAGAAATGAATCTTCGTGCCGCTGCAGTGCCTTTGTTGTGCCTGTCGCTTATCGGTTATTTCGCGTACCACCTTTTCGTTGGCGGCCGCGGGCTCGATGCGCGTGCGCGTCTAGAATCCCGGATTGCCACATTGGAAGGCGAACTTACCGGCCTGGAAGCGGTTCGCGCAAAGCTCGACCGCGACGTTTCGCTGTTGCGTGCCGAGCATCTCGATCCTGACATGCTGGATGAGCGCGCCCGCGCCATTCTCAATTTCGCCCACCCTGACGACCTGGTCATAATCGAACCCAGAAAGAGCTCGCGAAAGCGGCGCTGACGCATCGAAAGATGTAGTTCGAAAAAATCCGCTGGCTAAAAAAAGTTATTCTGTTTCAGCTTCTTGTCGGTGAAAATCGTGTTCATTGGGTGCTATGGATAATCCCGATCAACTCGTGTAACGTGGCCTTAGGGAGACGTCATAGGGAGGCCTTATGTCAGTGTCCGACGATCACGCGGGCGGTGGAAAGTTGCATGCGGCGGAAGGCTTCGCCAGCGATGCAATGGCGCCCGCTGAAACGGCCGTCATCAGCGAGATTGCCGAATTCTCAGCCGATCAGGAACGCAACGCCTACCGCGAAATGCTGCTTATACGGCGTTTCGAGGAAAAGGCCGGCCAGCTCTATGGCATGGGATTTATCGGCGGCTTCTGTCACCTCTATATCGGACAGGAAGCAGTCGTCGTCGGCATGCAAATGGCGATCAAGGATGGCGATCAGGTCATCACGACCTACCGCGATCATGGCCATATGCTCGCCTGCGGCATGGACCCGAAAGGCGTCATGGCGGAACTGACGGGCCGGCGAGGGGGCTATTCCAAGGGCAAGGGCGGCTCCATGCACATGTTCTCCGTTGAGGCCAATTTCTTTGGCGGGCATGGTATAGTCGGCGCATCGACGCCGCTGGGAACGGGCCTGGCATTCGCCAACAAATATCGCGGCAACGACCATGTCAGCCTGACTTATTTCGGCGACGGGTCGGCCAATCAGGGACAGGTCTACGAAGCCTTCAATATGGCCAAGCTGTGGAATCTGCCGGTCATATACGTCATTGAAAACAATAAATACGCCATGGGGACCAGCATCGAACGGGCGTCCTCGACGACCGATCTTTCGCAACGCGGAAGCAGCTTTGACATTCCCGGCGAACAGGTGAACGGCATGGATGTACGGGCCGTAAACTCCGCCGGTGAGAAGGCGGTCGCCCGCGCACGGGACGGCGGTGGGCCCTATATCCTGGAAATGCTGACTTACCGCTACCGCGGTCACTCGATGTCGGACCCGGCCAAATACCGCACCAAGGAAGAAGTGCAGAAAATGCGGAGCGATCATGACCCGATCGAACAGGTGAGGGTGCGGATGCTCGACGCGGGCATGATTGCCGAAGACGAGATCAAGCAAATCGACAAGGACATCCGGGCGATCGTCAACGAGGCGGCGGAATTTGCCCAAAGCGATCCCGAACCGTCGGAAGACGAACTTTACACCGATGTGACGACCAGCGGTTGAGCGTTGCTTGGCGCCGGCAGCGCAGGTAGGCAGATAGAGGAACCACCAAACGCCATGGCTGTACAGATATTGATGCCAGCGCTCTCGCCGACGATGGAGGACGGCAAGCTCGCCAAATGGCTTGTGAAGGAAGGTGACGACGTCCGCTCCGGGGACGTGATCGCCGAGATCGAGACGGACAAGGCGACCATGGAAGTGGAAGCGGTCGATGAGGGCAGGATCGGCCGGATTCTCGTCGCTGAGGGCACCGAAGGCGTGAGGGTCAATACGCCGATTGCCACGATTCTTGCCGACGGCGAGGAGGCTGGCGCGGAAGCGCCTGCGCAATCTCGGGAACCGGCTCCGGCCGCACCCGAGCCGGCACCGCCGCCCGCCGGAGCGAATGGGAGTGGCGCGCAAATCGCGGCCCCGGCCACAGCAAAGCCTGACGCCGATCCGGAGATGCCGGCCGGGATTGAAATGGTCTCGATGACGGTGCGCGAGGCGTTGCGCGATGCGATGGCGGAAGAAATGCGCCGCGACGGGGATGTCTTCATCATGGGCGAGGAGGTCGCTGAATATCAGGGCGCGTACAAGATAACGCAGGGACTGCTCGACGAATTCGGACCGCGCCGCGTGATCGATACACCGATCACCGAGCACGGCTTCTGCGGCGTGGGAGTCGGCGCCGCTTTGGCCGGGCTGAAACCGATTGTCGAGTTCATGACCTGGAATTTCGCCATGCAGGCAATCGACCATATTATAAATTCGGCGGCGAAAACGCTCTATATGTCCGGCGGACAGATGCGTTGCCCGATTGTCTTCCGCGGCCCGAACGGCGCCGCGGCGCGGGTAGGCGCCCAGCACAGCCAGTGTTTCTCCGCCTGGTATGCCCATATTCCCGGCCTCAAGGTGATCGCGCCCTTTACGGCCGGCGACGCCAAGGGCCTGCTGAAGGCTGCGATCCGCGACCCCAATCCGGTCGTTTTCCTCGAAAACGAAATTCTCTACGGGCAGAGTTTCGATGTGCCAGACACCGAGGACTGGGTGCTTCCTATCGGCAAGGCGCGCATAGTCCGGGAGGGTGGCGACGTAACCATCGTCTCATTCGCGCGCGGCATGATTTACGCTCTGGAGGCGGCTGACGCGCTCGCGGGCGAGGGGATCGACGCGGAAGTGATCGATCTCAGGACGCTGCGCCCGCTCGACATCGACACAATCGTGGAGTCCGTCAAGAAGACCAACCGGATTGTCACCGTCGAGGAAGCCTGGCCGATCTGCTCGATCGGCTCGGAGATTGCGGCGCGGCTGGCCGAGGAAGCCTTCGACCATCTCGACGCTCCGCCGACCAAAGTGTCCGGCGCGGATATCCCCATGCCCTATGCCGCCAATCTGGAAAAGCTGGCTCTGCCAACAGCCGAACAGGTCAGCGCCGCGGCGAAATCCGTGTGTTACGTGAACTGACGCAGCTGAACGACAGCGAATAGAGCGATCCGAGCAAAAGATATGCCGATACAGATTCTAATGCCCGCCCTGTCGCCGACAATGGAAGACGGCACGCTTGCCAAATGGCTCGTGAAGGAAGGCGATAGCGTTGCGCCCGGCGATGTTATTGCGGAAATAGAGACCGACAAGGCGACCATGGAGGTCGAGGCGGTCGAGGAGGGGACGATCGGCAAAATCCTGATCGGCGAAGGCACGGAGCATGTCGCGGTCAACAAACCGATCGCCGTGCTGCTCGAGGAAGGCGAGGGCGTGGACGCGCTTGCCGGCATGGAAACGCAAGCGGCACCGCCGCCAGCTGCCCCCGAAGCTCCGCAGGAGCCTGTTTCGGCTCCTGTTTCCGAACCGGCCTCTCAGGCTGAAGCGGGAGCATCTGCCGAAGAGGCCGCGCCATCGCCCGCACAGGGTCCCAAAGCCAACGGTCAGGCCGGGCGGGTTTTCGCCTCGCCGCTCGCCAAACGGATTGCGAATGAGAACAATATCGACATCGCCGCCGTGCAGGGCTCCGGTCCGCATGGACGCGTCGTCAAGCGGGACGTCGAGCAGGCGCTGACGGAAGGCCTCTCCCCGGCGCCCGCGCAGGAACCTCCCGCCGCCCATGCCGGACAGGTTATGCCCGCCGCGACGGCCGCCAAAGCGGTGCCGGCAATGTCGGACGATGCGATTCTGGCGCTCTATGAAAAGGGCACCTACGACGTTATCCCGCACGACAATATGCGGCGCATCATCGCCGAGCGGCTAACCGTCGCGAAATCGACCATTCCGCATTTCTATTTGTCGATCGACTGCAAACTCGACGCGCTGGTTGCGGCCCGCAAACGGCTCAACGAGATGTCTCCGGCGGATGGCCCGAACGCCTTCAGGATTTCCGTCAACGACATGATCATCAAGGCGATGGCCATGGCGCTGCAAAAAGTTCCCGCCGCGAACGCGACCTGGACGGAGGAGGGCATTTTGCGTCACCGCTCCTCCGACATCGGCGTGGCGGTGGCGATAGACGGCGGTCTGTTCACGCCGGTCGTTCGGCATGCGGAGGTGAAGAGCCTGTCGGAGATTTCCAACGAGATGAAGGATTTGGCCGAGCGCGCCCGCAATCGCAGGCTTGCGCCGCACGAATATCAGGGCGGGACGACAGCCATTTCCAACCTCGGCATGATGGGGATCAAGTCGTTCGATGCTGTCATCAACCCGCCGCACGCCACCATCCTCGCCATCGGTGCGGGAGAGCGCCGCCCGGTCATCGTCGGCAGCGAAATCAATATCGCCACCGTCATGAGCTGCAGCCTGTCCTGCGACCACCGGGTCGTCGATGGCGCGCTTGGTGCTGAACTTCTCGATGCTTTCCGGGGGTTCATTGAAGAACCCGTTACCATGCTGGTCTAGCCAGGCTTGGATCCTTGTACGAAAAACGCCGGATGGACTCTCAGATACCAGAGGCAAATTCTGACCGGCGGCAGACTCTATATGTAGTGGGGCGCATGAATGTCAGATAATTCCTACGACATAGCGATCATCGGCGGCGGGCCGGGCGGCTATGTGGCCGCCATCCGGGCAGCACAGCTCGGGCTGAAGGCCTGTGTTATCGAAAAGCAGCATCTCGGGGGCATCTGCCTGAACTGGGGCTGCATTCCAACAAAGGCGTTGTTGCGCACGTCTGAACTCTATCACCTCATGCGGCATGCCGGTGATTTCGGATTGTCGGCGCAGGGTATTTCGTTCGACATCGAAAAGGTCGTCGCGCGCAGCCGCAAGATCGCGAGCCGCCTGTCGGGCGGCGTGGGCTACCTGATGAAAAAGAACAAGATCGACGTCGTCGACGGGATGGGGCGGCTGAAAG
>JAJFHO010000158.1 GCA_021775575.1 Hyphomicrobiales bacterium | reverse complement strand
AGGGACTGACCCTCGCCGGACGGGGTTTGGAACCCCGTCCGCATGTTCATTAAGCCCCCCTCAGCCGGGCACCCTTCCCTCCACACAAATAAGGAGCGGCCCCCAGGGGTTGCACCTGGCTCACACCCGCCGGGAAGCGGGGGCGTCCTCTGGACGGGCCGGTCAAGAAGCTGCGCAATAGCTGGGCTACCGTGTTCGACCCCGCATGGCTCGGCCGCAAGGTCACGCCGCACATCTTGCGGCACACGTCGGGCACCTGGCAGGCGCAGGCCGGAACGCCCGATCACGAGGCCGCCGGCTTCATGGGCATGAGCGTCGAGATTTACCAGCGCACCTATACCCATCACCATCCGGATTTTCAGAACAATGCGGCAACCGCCTATTGATTGGAGGAAGTTTTTTAAACTCTCCTGGCCGGACCCGGTGGACGGTCCTGCTGGGGCCGAAGTCAGCGGCTACGCAGCTTCTGTTCGCGACCCGCGGCCGCCCGCAGGTCCCGAATGGCCCCGATGCGCGCCTCGTTGACGCGGCAGTGATGCACAATGGGGCCGCCGCTGGGGGTGCTCGGCGTATCGACGGAGTGGTCGCCGCCGCCCCTTTGGCAGGCGATGACGAAGTTATCGCAGCTGCGCAGGCCTGTGCAGGTGTAGTGCTTCTGCCCAGCGAGCGCCGGGGCGCTTGTGAGCGCGGATGCGCCGAGGACGGCTGCAATGACGGGGGCGAGGATGGCGGTCTTGACGGTTGGAAACATGGTTACACAAGTTTTCATCTGTCATCTCCTGTTTGTTGACGATTTGTTATCGACAACAACGGAGATAACGGTTTGATCATTAACTAAACCTGAGATTACCGTTCATCTCACATTCATTAGCCGATTTTGCTTTTGCGCGCATTACTCAATGAGCCACAATACGAAAGCCCGCTCTTGCCCAAAACCGGATTTTCAGAACAATGCGGCAACCGCCTATTGATTGGAGATTGAAACATGCCTCGGCCGCGTAAGGAACCGCGACTCTATTTACGCACCCGCGCGCCCTTCACAGGCGATTTGGAGCGTTGCGGCGGGCCGGCGAGCGGTTCGACAGGGGCGAACAAATAATGCACCTGATTGCGAATATCCTGGGCGCGCACACGAAACGCATGAACCTAAACGGAACATGAGTGCCTCCCACGCGCAGAAAAGCCTGTGATTTCAACGGACGTATGCTAAGGGTTCTCGTTCGGGACGAGGGGGTCGCAGGTTCAAATCCTGCCACTCCGACCAACTGGATCAGAGACGACACGAACCGGCGGAAACGGCCGGTTGACGCAACGCTCCAGACAATTTTGGGAAACGCAAAGCCAGCCCCATGAGCAAAAACGCCAACACGGCCAACGCGTCCGACCTGGCGTTTAACCGGGAAATGGATTTTGAATATGGCGTGACATTGAAAATCGCGCCGGGCGTACGCAGGATCGTTGCCAACAACCCCACGCCATTCACCTTCAAGGGCACCAACAGCTACATAATCGGCCGTGGCCAAGTCGCCGTCATTGATCCCGGACCGGAGGACGAGACTCATGTCGACGCAATCCTCGCGGCGCTGCCCGGCGAACGCATTACACAAATCCTCGTGACCCACACGCACCGCGACCACACCGGCGCCGTCGATGCCCTGAAGGCGAGGACGGGCGCACAGGTTCTGGGTTTCGGCCAGACCGATACGGAGCGCGGCGTGCGCACCACCAGTCCCTCGGGAAAGATTTTCGTCGATCAGGACTTCACTCCCGACAGGCAACTGCGCGACGGAGATGCCGTCGAGGGCGAAGATTGGAAAATGGACGTCATCCATACACCGGGACATGCGCCCGACCATCTCTGTTTCGCGCTGACCGGCCAGCGCACGGTGTTCAGCGGCGATCATGTCATGGGCTGGAACACCACCGTTGTCGCCCCGCCTGAAGGCCATATGGGAGACTATCTGACATCTCTGGAAAAGCTGCTTGAGCGGCGTGACCTGGTGTTTTTCCCCGGGCATGGCGGTCGTATCGAGACACCGCAGAGGGTCGTCAAAGCCTATATGATGCACCGGAAAATGCGGGAGTCCGCGATCTATGCCTGCCTGCAGGACGGTGCGCGCTTCATTCCCCAAATCGTTGAAAAAATCTATCCGCGGGTAGATTCCATCTATCTCCCCGCCGCCGCACTCTCCGTTTTGGCTCACCTTGAGCTGCTCCTGGAACGGGGACTAGTCCAGGCTGAAGGCCCCCCGGCCATAGAGACGGGTTTTGTTGCTCTACCTCCTGAATAGCGCGCAATTGCGCTTGCTGCCGCTTACGCTCGTCATCCAGCAGCGCACGCTGTCGGACTTCCTCTTCCTTTCGCTCCTTGTCACGCTTCTGTCTCGCTTTTGCACGTTCCTGCTTTTCTATTTCACGCGCTTCGACAGCCCGGCGGGCAAGAGCCAGTTCAAGCGCTGACTTTTCACCCTGCTCCAATCCCGCCTTGACCTCCCTGAACAGACTTGCGATGCGCCGTGCATTGGTGCCGAAGTCGTGCTTACCGTAGCGGGAAGCAGAGCGCGCATCGATTTCGCTTTCCCCCTGCCCCGCCGACACCCGGATGGCGACGTCATCGGCAAATCCCAGCACCAAAGTCCTCGCAACAGCTTCGATGTGGCCGGGTTTGCCGCCTTCAGGCTTTGTCGCCGCGGCGACCTCCCAACCAAGCCTCTCCACGGCCTCGTGAACAAGGTCGAAGGACTCGGTGCTGGAGCGTTCGAGCAACATGGTGCGGATTCGCGGATAGGCGCTTTGCTGTTGCTGGGCGAAATCGGTGCCGGGATAATCGGCCGGGTTCGCATCCTTCGGACGCTGAGCCGCCAAAATGCTAAAAGCAGGCGGTGAATCCGTGTCGGTCGCAATGTCGTTTATCTTCGGACGAACAAACAAATCGGGGACATACAGAAGCGGCCCCGCCAAGACGAGGAGCGAGAAAAAAGCGCCGGCCACCGCGTAACCCGCACCCTGAATGCCATGCCGCCAGATGCTGACAAGCGCCGACGCCGACAGCAGCAGGGCGACAAGCGCGAATATGATGGCCAATCCCATGATATAGGTCGTCGGTGGCGTCGACAGCGAACCGAAACGATGCATCAGGACTGACAGCAACAACAGTTGTCCGGCAAAAAGCGCGGTCCGCCGACTCCATCGGGCCTGACGCGATGTTATTTGAAATTGCCTTGCTGTCATCGTATCCGGTTACAGTATCATTGCCGGCCGGTGTCGTGACTCATTATAGCTGGTATCTCGCGTCCGGCGCAATTTAGCGAAGGAGCCAACCGCTCTAATTTTCATGCGTCTCCATGGCGCGTGACCAGCGCTCGGCGACATGCCAGTTTGCTCGAGTTGCTCCCAGATCAGACATTGATCGACCTGTCCTGTTTCAAGCTTCACCGATTTTCAAAAAAAGAGAAACCAATGGCCACTCTCACAAATGCCCAGATGCGCGATATCGAAACGCTTGTCCACCCCTATACCAACCTTGATGCGCATCGCGATTCGGGTCCAACGATCCTCGACAAGGGCAAGGGCATTCACGTCTGGGACAGCCGCGGCAAGAAATATATCGAAGGAATGGCGGGATTGTGGTGCACCGCGCTCGGTTACGGCAATGAAGAACTGATAGAAGCAGCAACAGAGCAACTCTCAAAACTCTCGTTCGCGCATATCTTCGGTGGCAAATCTCACGATCCGGCGATCGAACTGGCGGAGAAACTGAAGGAGATTTCGCCCGCCCCGGCGTCCAAAATATTCTTCACATCATCCGGATCGGAAGCCAACGACACGCAGATCAAACTGGCCTGGTATTACAACAACGCGCGCGGGCTGCCGGACAAGAAGAAAATCATATCGCGCCATCGCGGCTATCATGGCGTGACAATCGCGACCGCCAGCCTGACCGGCCTGCCGGCTAACCACGCCGACTTCGATCTGCCAATCGACCGAATTCTGCACACCGGCTGCCCGCACCATTACCGCCACGCGGAGCCGGGCGAAAGCGAGGAGGACTTCTGCACCCGCCTCGCGACCGAACTGGACGATCTGATTCAGAAGGAAGGCCCGCACACCATCGCTGCTTTCATCGCCGAGCCCATTCAGGGCGCGGGCGGAGTGGTCGTTCCTCCCGATGGCTATTTCGCGAAGATACAGGCCGTGCTGAAGAAATACGATATTCTGTTCATTGTCGACGAGGTGATCTGCGGATTCGGGCGCACCGGGAATATGTTCGGCAGCCAAACCTACGATCTGAAGCCCGACACGATCACCATGGCCAAGGCGATCACCTCGGGTTACGCACCGCTCGGCGCCATCACGGTTAGCGAAGATGTCTACCAGGCCATGCTGGATGAAAGCCGCAAGATCGGCACCTTCGGTCATGGCTATACCTATTCTGGCCATCCGCTCTGCACCGCCGTGGGCGTGAAGACGCTGGAGATCTATCAGCGGGACAATATTGTCGGTCATGTACGCTCGGTAGCCCCGGTCTTCCAGAAACGCCTGAAGGAGATCGGCGATCATCCGCTTGTCGGCGAGGCCCGCGGCGTCGGCCTTGTCGGCGGTGTCGAACTGGTTGCCGACAAGACCACGAAAAAGGCCTTCGAACCGAAACAGGGCATGGGCCTGAAGACGGCCAATTTCGTTCAGGAAGAAGGTCTGATCATTCGCGCGATCGGCGACACGCTTTCCATCTGCCCGCCGCTTATCATCCAGGAAGACGAAATCAACGAGATGTTCGACGCGCTCGAGCGCGGCCTGAACGCCACACTCGATTGGCAATGGTCGCAAGGCTGAGCGGTAAGCTCGTTAATCCTTCATAAAGACTTGGTGCCGAATCCTAGACCGGCAGTCAGCTCTCCTGCGTTGACCATGGCCATCGACGGTCTGCCCGGGAGCGGAGTTGTGGACGGGTCTGGGACAAATGAGTTTGCGTTGTGTCGCGTATCGCATTGCGCTGGGCGCAATAACCGCCTCCAGCGCACTTGTTCTTGGCGGTTGCACCTATGAGCGCGACGGACCGCCGGAGTTGCATTTCACCCATTTCGAAACCGGTGCTCCCAAGGACGACACGGTAACCGTGTGCAGTGCCTATGGCTGCCAGCATCAGACGCTTTTCACCTTCACCGAAAACGATATTCGCCAAATCGCTATCGTGATGGACGATGCGCGCGGCGATGGTACGCCCAAGGCCGAACGCGAGGCCATCGGCAAGACAATCGCGTGGATAGAGCGCCGGATTGGAGCGGTAACGGGCACTGAGCGCGACCGGCCCGGCCTCGATCTTTTGGGATCGGGCGACAAGCACCAGCAAGACTGCGTGGATGAGGCCACCAACACAACCAGCTATATGCTCGTGATGGAACGCTATGCGCTGCTGCGCCACCACAAGGTCGTCAGACCTATGGCCAAGGGAAATATGATCATGGGCACCTGGGTCCATTGGGGGGCGATGATCGAGGAAAAAGCGACAGGCCAAAAATATGCGGTCGACTCATTTTTCTACGGGAATGGAAAGCCGCCGGTGATCATGGCCGCGGAGCGCTGGTATATCGACGAAGGCACACTGGCGCCCGAACAGACGCGCGCGCGCACCTACGCGCAAAGCCCCCTGCCCGCGCCAAGCCCCACCGACCGTGGCAATCTCAATCGGCTGTTCGACAGGGTCATCGCCGGCAAACCCGCCTCCAGGCCCGCCGCCTTCGGCTATGCCCGAAAGCGCTAGCTCTCGACCGGTTTGGTTGGGGTCAAGCGCTCAATTGATCAGCGCCAGAGTTGAGTTGGCGAGCCCCATGACCAGCACCGGCCTTTTGGCGCCGCGCGGCTTGATCGCAATCAACTCCGTGACCATGCGGGCCGGTAAAGCGATCCGGGCCACTTCCGCCGCCGCGCCCATGGCAAGGGAAATGATCCGGATCGAACGCTGGTCGTCGCCCGGCAGGGCAAGGTCCTGCACGCCATCGCCGTCGAAATCGGCCACCGCGCTCATTTCCTGCACGCGCGAGCCGATCGCATGGTTGGAAAAGCCGCGCAGTTCCATTTCGCGGATCATTCGGCCCGATCGAAATTCCCAGAACTGCAGAATGCCGCCAATATGCGGCGTTACCACAATGGCGACCTCGGCCCGGCCGTCGCCATCGAAATCGGCAATGCCGGCCGGGTTGAGCCAGCGGTGCGGCCTGCCGATGGGCGGCGTCTCGCCCTTGATCTCGATCCCGTGCCCGGTGAGCTTGACGACCGACAGCGCCGCGCCCCTGTCGAGATAGCTGCGTATGGCGATGATCTCATCCGTGCCGTCTCCGTCCAGATCGCCCAGACGCGGCTTCCTGTCCTCGAAAACGGAGTCCGGGGCGAGCGTGAGCGTATGGTGCTTCTTCCTCTCATCGACCGCGACGAGCGCCGACGCCTCAATGGCATCGCCAAGAACGCCATGATCGTAGCGCCTGGTCGGCGCCGCGTACCAGGCGCTGCGAATGCCCTTGTCGCCGAGAACGACCTCGGCATCCGGCAGCGCCCCGGCGGGCACGGGCGGCGGCTTGTAACCTGCCGTAGTCGCTTCGGCGCAGATCAATTCGCCGCATTCATTGAGGAACAGCCACGAACCGTCGGCGGTGCGGATGCGCACCCTGCGCAGGCTCTGCCTGTTGTCCTGCAGGTAAATCCGCTGAGCCGGCGACTTCAGAGGGATCGAATGAACGCGCCACTCTTTCGCAAAGGCCAGTTGACTGTCAATACAGGCGACTATCGCGAAAAGGATCAAAACAAGGACGGAGCGGAGCGCCCCGGTTTCAGACGTGCTGGCCGCCATTGATGTGCAGCTCCGCGCCATTCACATAACTCGACTGATCCGAGCAAAGAAAATAGATCGCTTTCGCCACTTCCTCCGGTTCACCCAGACGTTGCATTGGAATTTGTTCCTTCACGATCTTGTCGGTTCCCGGCGAGAGAATGGCGGTATCGATTTCACCTGGCGAGATCGCGTTCACGCGCACGCCGAATGGACCGAAATCCGATGCCATCTCGCGCGTCAGCGACGCGAGGGCCGCCTTCGAGGTCGCATAGGCAGCGCCGGCGAAGGGATGAACGCGGCTGCCGGCGATGGACGACACATTGACGACGGCGCCATTCCCCAGTTTCAACTCGTCGAGCAGACCACGGGCCAGCATGATAGGTGCAAAAAAATTGACTTGGAAAACGATCCGCCAGTCGGCAATCGGCATGTCGATCGCGCCGAGGCGTTTGCCGTCCTTTCCCTTCGGTGAAATCGCCGCATTGTTCACCAGCGCATTCAACCGCCCGCCCTGATCGCCCAGACGATTTTTCATCTCCTGGATCGCCGCGCTCGTATTTTCAAGATCGGAGAGGTCGACCTGGATATGATCTTCCGGGCCCGCTTCCCACGGGCAATCCTCCGGGAAGGGGTGCCGCGAACAGGTGATGACGCGCCAGCCCGCGCTCGAAAACCGCTTGACCGTCGCATGGCCGATCCCGCGGCTGGCGCCGGTCAGGATCAGTGTCTTGCGCTCTTCATTGGGGATATTCATGACTATCAACCTGTTTGCTTGCCTGACGCACTATGCCCCGCCAACGCCCGTTAAACTATGGATAAAGGCGCAGTTTGGACCAGTCTTTTCCGGCGGCCCTGTTGCGCCGGAATACGATCCTGTCATGCAGCCGGAACGGCCGGTCGTGCCAGAATTCGATCTCTGTGGGTATTAGGCGGAACCCCGACCAATATGACGGACGAGGCACATCGCCGACACCATATTTCGCGGTGAATTTGGCAACTGCTTTCTCCAGCGCGAACCGGCCTTCCAATGGCCGCGACTGCTGCGAGGCCCAGGCGCCGATCCGGCTGCCGCGCGGGCGCGAGGCAAAATAGGCATCGGCCTCCTTTTCGCTTACCACGCGAACCGGACCGCGGACGCGAACTTGCCGCCGCAAGCTCTTCCAGTGGAAACACAACGCCGCTTTTGCATTGGTTTGAAGTTCGTGCCCCTTCGCGCTTTCAAAATTCGTATAGAAGACAAAGCCATCCTCATCCGCGTCCTTGAGCAGAACCATTCGCACATTCGGCAAACCATCCGCATCCACGCTGGCCAGCGCCATGGCGTTTGCGTCATTCGGCTCGCTTGCCTCGGCTTCGGCGAACCATTCGCCGAACAGTGCAAAGGGATCGCCAGCCCCGGCGAAATCTCCCGCCTGGGTCACACTGTCATAATCGGAGTCGCGTCTTTCGCTCATTGACAGCCCGGATTCGCGTCGCCAGACACGGCTTCACCGGGAGCCGATCCGGAACTTTAACGCTTTGCTCACCCTGATAGCCGAAGATCGGCGTGTTTGATAGTGCACCGGCGCGTATGGCCGGATGACAATTTGCGGGACGAGTTTGTAATGCGTATCTTCCCCGGCGCCAGGCCTGCGCCAATTCTGCCTTTGGCGCCGGCAATAGGCGCAGCTCTGCTGTTTGCCGGTTCAGCCTGGCTCGCGCCTTTGGCCAAAGCTGAAGACACCGCCGGACAGGCGGCGGCGATCCAGGAACCCGTCGAATTGTCCCGCCAAAAGGCCGGATCGCCGACCTTCGCCGAACTCCAGGCGAAACTCGACAGCAGCGACCAGGTTGCCGTTTTGCATGCCCTGCAGATGGCGCTCAATAACACCGGCGATGGCGGCACCTTTCTCTGGAAGAAAAACAAACGCGACCTGAAGGGCATCATCCGGCCGACAACTGCATTCCGGAATGCCTACGGCCAAGTCTGCCGCCATGTCATCTACGGGCTTTCTCTTGGCCGTTATCGCAAACAGATAGAGCTTGTTGCCTGCCGCGAGGCGGGCGGGCGCTGGCGCCTTTAAGTCGAATTCCGTCCCCCTCCACTGCCGGTCCGCGGAAACAAATCGATACAAATCTTGTTCGAGAATGGCCCTTGCAGGGGCCGTCTTGGCGTTGGACGCCGCGCGGCATTTAGGTAGGATGCGGCGCAAATTGGGTGGCTTTGGGGAATTTGTATGAGTGAAACGGGCAATTTGATGGCCGGCAAACGCGGGCTCGTCATGGGTGTTGCGAATAACCGATCGATCGCCTGGGGCATCACCAAGGCCTGCCACAACCAGGGAGCGGAAATCGCCCTCACCTACCAGGGCGATGCGCTGAAGAAACGCGTCGTACCGCTCGCGGAACAAATCGGCTCCAAACTTGTTTTGCCCTGCGACGTGACCGACACCGCCAGCATGGACGCCGTATTCGCGGCGCTCGAGAAGGAATGGGGCTCGCTCGATTTCGTCGTCCATGCCATCGCCTTTTCCGACAAGGACCAGCTCGGCGGGCGTTATGTCGAAACCACACCGGACAATTTCGAGAAAACGCTCGCCATCTCCTGCTACTCCTTCACCGCAATCGCGCAGCGCGCGGAAAAACTGATGAGCGAGGGCGGCTCCCTGCTCACGCTGACCTATTACGGCGCGGAAAAGGTCATGCCGCATTACAACATCATGGGCGTCGCCAAGGCGGCGCTGGAGGCCAGCGTGCGCTATCTCGCCGCCGACCTCGGCAGGAACGGCATCCGGGTCAACGCGCTCTCCGCCGGGCCGATCAAAACGCTCGCCGCGTCGGGCATCTCCGATTTCCGCTATATCCTGAAGTGGAACGAGTATAACTCGCCGCTCCGGCGCACCGTTTCCATCGACGATGTCGGCGGCGCGGCCATGTATCTCCTCTCCGACCTCGCTCGCGGCGTTACCGGTGAAATCCATCATGTCGACGCCGGCTACCATGTGGTCGGCATGAAGAATGAGGACGCGCCGGATATTTCGGTCGTCGACGACTGATCCAGCACAAATCAAGAAGCCCGACAGTGCCCCTCATCTATCTCGTCCGCCACGGCCAGACCGACTGGAATGCCGATTACCGGCTCCAGGGCCAGATCGATACGCCCCTGAACGACAAGGGCCGCGGCCAGGCGAAACGCAATGGCGAAACCCTCTCTACGCTCATTGAAGACGCTGACCGCTTCGATTTTGTCGCCAGCCCGCTCGGCCGGACGCGCGAGACGATGGAAATTCTCCGCACCGCAATGAGCCTCGACGCGCATGGCTACCGCACCGAGGATATCCTGATGGAAATCAATTTCGGCGACTGGCAGGGCAGCACCTGGGACGAATTGCGCGAAGCGCGCCCGGACGAGATCGCGGCCCGTTTCGAGGATCCCTGGAATGTGGTGGCGCCCGGTGAAGGCGGAGAAAGCTACGCCATGCTGTCGGCGCGGGCGGCGCACTGGCTCGATGCCGTTTCGCAGGATACGGTTGTCGTAACCCATGGCGGCGTCAACCGCTGTGTGCGCGGTCTTCTCGGGGAATTGTCCGAAACCGAAATCCCGCATCTTAAAGTGCCGCAGGACAAGGTGCTGGTGATCCGGGAGGGGAAGACAGACTGGGTGTAACGCCAGCCTCCCGTCAGACGCGGGTTTCCGCCCAGTTCTCCCGATACCAGTCGATGAACCGCTGCGCGAACTCCGTGGCCTTGTCACGGTCGAATTGAGACATGCCCATATGGCCGGTGACAATCTCCTCCATACCGGCGACGATTTCATCGGCACCGGCATCGGATTCCAAGCAGCGCATGGTCCACCCCACATAACTTTCATATTCATCGTCGGGGCTTTGTGGGTGCCCCATGACACCTATGGGATCATACTGATTCCATAAATCGCGCAATTCCAACCAGCGCTGCCGCGACTCCTCTTTGCTCAACCGTCTCATTCAAATTGTCTTCATTGCGGTCCAAATCATGCGCCGACCGGAAGGCCCCCGTCTCGCTTTCTGTTTAATATATCTCGCGAAAACTCCGAAATCCGGTTTCCAGATTTCAGAATGTGCTCTAGAACCGCCCTATAACCCGAGCGGAAATTGTCATGTCCCACAACACATTCGGCCATCTCTTCCGCCTGACTACCTGGGGCGAAAGCCATGGACCCTGCATTGGCTGCGTGGTCGACGGCTGCCCGCCGGGAATCGAAATCACGGCTGAAGAAATCCAGGTTTTTCTCGACAAGCGCCGTCCAGGCCAGTCGCGCTACACCACTCAGCGCAAGGAACCGGACGCGGTGAGGATCGTTTCCGGCGTGTTCGAGGACGAGGCCACCGGCAAACCGGTCACCACGGGGGCGCCGATATCGCTCATCATCGAGAATGTCGACCAGCGCTCGAAGGACTATTCGCAGATCAAGGACACATTCCGCCCCGGCCATGCCGATTTCACCTATATCGAGAAATACGGGCTGCGCGACTATCGCGGCGGCGGGCGCTCCTCGGCGCGGGAAACGGCTATGCGGGTGGCGGCAGGCGCCATCGCGCGCAAGGTGGTGCCGGGCCTGAATGTGCGCGCCGCCCTCGTCCAAATGGGCCCCCATGAAATCAACCGGGACAACTGGGACTGGGCGGAGGTGGACAATAATCCCTTCTTCTCGCCG
The DNA here is from genome assembly GCA_021775575.1 of Hyphomicrobiales bacterium. Taxonomy (GTDB): domain Bacteria; phylum Pseudomonadota; class Alphaproteobacteria; order Rhizobiales; family Methyloligellaceae; genus JAJFHO01. Next base: position 3,371 of record JAJFHO010000158.1, on the reverse strand, counting down.
GATCATGAAAGCGTACAAGGCTGGGCCTCCTATCTCGACGGCATCCGCAAGCAAGGCTCGTCCTGCGGAGCGATCGTCGAGGTGGTGGCCGAAGGCGTGCCGGCGGGTCTCGGCGCGCCGGTCTACGGCAAGCTCGACCAGGATATTGCCTCGGGCCTTATGAGCATCAACGCGGTAAAGGGCGTGGAGATTGGCGCCGGCATGGATGCGGCGGCGCTGACGGGCGAGGAAAATGCCGACGAAATTCGCATCGGCGAGGACGGGAAGCCGCTATTTCTCTCCAACAATGCCGGCGGCATTCTGGGCGGCATCTCGTCGGGACAGCCGGTGGTCGCGCGCTTCGCCGTGAAGCCCACCTCTTCCATTCTGACCCCGCGCAAGACCATCGACGCCAAGGGCAACGAGACGGAAATCTCGACCAAGGGCCGCCACGACCCCTGCGTCGGCATCCGCGCCGTGCCCATCGGCGAGGCAATGGTGGCGCTGGCGATCGCTGACCATTATCTGCGCCACCGCGCCCAGACCGGGAAAGGCTAAGGCCGTGGCTCTGGAAGACGTTAAAGCCCTTTTCTTCGACGTCTTCGGCACGGTCGTGGACTGGCGTATGAGCGTCATCCGCGAGCTGGGGGTGTTCGGAAGCGAGCATGACGTGGAAGCCGACTGGACCGAGTTCGCCGACGACTGGCGCGGTCTCTATCAGCCATCGATGGACGCGGTGCGCAGGGGAGACCGGGAATGGCGCAATCTCGACACGCTGCACCGCGAAAGCCTGATCACACTTTTGTCGCGCCATTCAATTCAAGGCTGCACGGAAGATCAGATCAACCATCTGAACCGCGCCTGGCACCGGCTCGACCCCTGGCCGGACTCCGTTGAAGGCATGACGCGCTTGCGGACCAAATACATTCTGGCCACGCTGTCCAATGGCAATATCGCGCTGCTCGTGAATATGGCGAAACGGGCAGGCCTGCCCTGGGACGCGGTGATCGGCGCGGAGCCGGCCCGCGCCTACAAGCCCCTGCCGCAATGCTATTTGCGCAATGCTGAATACCTTGCTCTTGAGCCCGGCCAATGCATGCTGGTCGCCGCCCATAATGACGACCTCGCAGCGGCGAACGCGCTCGGCTTCCGCACCGCATTCGTGCACCGGCCAAGCGAATATGGTCCCAACCAGACCAAGGACCTCGAGGCGGAAGGCGACTGGGATATCGTCGCCGACTCCATGCCCGAAATTGCCGATAAGCTGGGGTGTTAGTTGGGCAGCGGCCTCACCCCAGCATTACATCGGCGAACACGACGGCGTCCCGCTCCAGCTCAACAAGGTTTTTATTTTGCGGCACCCGTGATTATCTCGCTCCCACCATGAACACATATAAACGCATTGTCATCCTGACCGGTGCCGGGCTTTCCAAAGAGTCCGGCCTGAGCACATTCCGCGACCCGGACGGCATCTGGGCGCGCTACGATATCAATGACGTCGCGACGCCGGAGGCCTTCGCCCGCAACCCCGAACTTGTGCTCGATTTTTATAATTCACGCCGCAAGGGCGCCGCCGGTGTAAAACCCAATGCAGCACATGAGGCGCTGGCGCGGCTGGAGAAAGATCATCCCGGCGAGGTGCTCACCGTGACCCAGAATATCGACCCGCTGCATGAGTGGGCCGGCACGCGGCGGCTCATCCATATGCATGGCGAGATCCTCAAAGCGCTCTGCGCCCATTGCGGCGCGACCGAGCCCTGGGAGGGCGACCTTGCGATCGATCTCGCCTGCCAAATCTGCAACAAGACCGGAGGCATGCGGCCCGATGTGGTCTGGTTCGGCGAGATGCCTTACCGCATGGAGGAAATCTACGACGCGCTTGGCGCATGCGATCTGTTCCTCTCCATCGGCACCAGCGGCACCGTCTACCCGGCGGCCGGATTCGTGATGGAGGCGCGGCGCGCCGGCGCTCATACGGTGGAGCTCAACCTCGAACCGTCGGAAGGTATCTCGTCATTCGCCGAGGCCATTCACGGACCTGCCACCGAGGTTGTTCCCGGCTTTGTCGATAAGCTGTTAAGAAGCTGAATTCAAAGAATATAAGACGCGCCGATCAGATATTCATAATTGCCGTTCTTGCCTCTGATCGGCGACAGAATTACCCCTTTTATTTGCCAGCCCGTATGCCCGCCAAGCCATGACCGGACCGTCTCCGCCGCGTTCAACCGCGCGACATCGTCCCGGACAACGCCCCTCTTGCCGACTGCCTCGCGGCCGACCTCGAATTGCGGCTTGATGAGAGCCACCAGCCAGCAGCCAGATGCCGCAAGCTCGAGCGCCGCAGGCAGCGCCTTAGTCAGGGATATAAAGCTGACGTCGGCGACAATTGCCATCACCGGTCCGGGCATGATGTCCGGGCGAATATCTCTGGCATCGAAGCCGGAAAGATCATTGACGCGTGGGTCGAGCGCGAGCTGTACATCGAGTTGACCGTGCCCGACATCCACCGCCGTGACATGCTTGGCCCCGCGTTCCAGAAGCACCTGTGTGAACCCCCCGGTCGACGCCCCGATATCGAGGGCAATGCGGCCTCGAGGATCGAAGCGGAAGGCATCGAGCGCGGCGAGCAGCTTGACGGCGCCGCGCGATACATATTGGACCGATTTGTCGGTAATGACGATCTTGGCGTCCAGCGGCACAAGCGTACCGGCCTTGGTCGCGGGCGCGCCGTCGACGGTTACGCTGCCACTGCGTATGAGGTCGCTGGCCCGGGAGCGCGATTTTGCAAGCCCGGCTTCAGCCATGAGCATGTCGAGACGATATCGTTGTTCGGGCTCGGACAAGAATGCGCGCCGTCAGGCCCGTTCGCCTGTTTCGGCCCTCCGTTCGCGGCCGAGAGCCGCGAACACGGTCTTAACGATCCCGTCTGCGTCAAGTCCGGCTCGTTCATACATCGCCGCCGGATTGTCCTGATCGATGAATATATCAGGCAATACCATGGGCCGGACCTTGAGGCCCTTCTCCAAAAGTCCGCTCGTGGCGAGGAACTGGAGAACATGAGAGGCGAAGCCGCCGACAGCGCTCTCCTCAACCGTGATCAGCACCTGGTGGCTGGACGCGAGCCGGCGGATCAGGTCCTCGTCGAGCGGTTTGGCGAAGCGGGCGTCTGCCACCGTGGCAGGCAAACCGAATGCCGCGAGTTGATCGGCCGCGGCAAGGCACTCCTGCAGCCTTGCGCCGAAGGAGAGCAGCGCAACGGCGGAGCCTTCGCGCACGACGCGGCCCTTGCCGATCTCCAATGGCTCCGGCGTCTCCGGCATTTCGACGCCCACGCCCTCGCCGCGGGGATAGCGAAAGGCCGAGGGCCGGTCATCGATCGCCGCCGCCGTGGC
>JAJFHO010000157.1 GCA_021775575.1 Hyphomicrobiales bacterium | reverse complement strand
GCCCCTGGCCAGCGTTCCAGGCAGAATGTCGCTCGCGGGCGATGCCAATGAGACGCTGGACAAGGCGCTTGCCGGGTTGATCAAGGCGCGCGGCAATGCGCCCGGCGGCTAATCCAGCCTCTTCTCGAACCAGTGATCGGGATAGGGGTCGTCGTTGAAGGGCGGCACCTCGCGGTAGCCATTCTTCCGGTAAAGCGCTTCGGCTTCCCGCAATGCCTTGTTCGTATCCAGGCGGAGCAGCTTCAGGCCGGACTTCCGGGCCTCTGCTTCCAGGAGGTCGAGAATCTTCTGGCCGACGCCGAGCCCCCTCAGGGACGACGCGACCCACAGGCGCTTGATCTCACCAATATCCGGGACGCTCCGTTTCAGGGCGCCGCAACCGACGGGATTTCCCAGGGCGCGGGCGAGCAGAAAAATTCCCCGCGGCGGCGTAAAATCATCAGCTCCAGCGGGCGCTGCCTGTCCCGGGTCGTAGCCGGCCTCGAAGCGCCGGCCCAACAGCTCAAAATATTGACGCAGGCACCATTGGGCGGCGGCGCTACCGGCGGGCTCGGGTTTGATGACGACGTCCGATGCCAGCAGCAGATTCTCAACCTCCGCCATCGCCGCAACCAGCCGCTCGCGCTGCGACGCACCAAGCGGTGCGAGGATAGACAGCGCCGCGCTGTCGGACCGGCGGTTCAGTTCTTCATATTCCGCCAGGCCTCGCGACGTCAGCCGCGCGCAACGCACACGCGCGTCGCCGGACGCCGGGAGGGTGTCGACCAGCCCCTGACCTTCCAGCGAACGCAGCAGCCTGCTTACATAGCCCGAATCCAGATCGAGACGGCGCCGCAGCTCGCGTATTTCAATGCCGGCGCTGCCGATTTCGTAAACCAGCCGCGCCTCGCCGAAGGGGCGACCTCGGCCAAGGAATTTATCGCGCAGAAGGCCGATCCGCCTTGTTACGGCTCGATTAAAACCGCGGACCTGATCGATTTCATGCATAATTATCTGACTGTAGTCAGGTAAATGTCACACCGCAACGCGATGCGGGCACGTCCGGGATGCGATCTGCATCCCGAACTGAACCAGCAAGTTTCACCCAGACGTGATGCGCAATTCACCGGAACAACCCTTTTCTCGCCGCGATTAGGCGCGAAATTCGCTCGCGGGCGGGACTCGGGCCATGATAATGTGATGCGATGGACGGACAAGAACACGGCCCCGAGCGGCGTCGCGGCGACGCGCCCGGCGTAAGGCGCATTCTCGACCGCAAGATCGCCCAGACCCGGGCGGTCCTGCTGTTCGAACGCGTGTGGCGGGCGATGCTGTGGCCGTTCGCGGTGGTTGGCGTCTTTCTTTTGATTTCCTTCGCCGGCTTGTGGAGCCTATTGCCGGCGCTCGGCCATACGGTCCTGCTCGTGGCCTTCGCTTTCGCCGCACTCGCTTCGCTTGCACCGCTGTTCCGGATAACACTTCCCGGCCGGGATACGGCGCTGCGGCGGCTGGAGACGCATTCGGGAATAAGGCATCGCCCCGCCACATCCTATGAGGACAGCTTGCCGGAGGCGGCTACCGATGACCAGCGCATACTGTGGAGCGCGCACCGCGAGCGCCTCGCCGCCCTGTTCGCCAAGCTGCGCCCGGGTCTGCCGCATCCGCGCCTCGACCGCGCCGACCCTTACGCACTGCGCGCGGCACTTCTCCTGCTCGTCGCCATTTCGCTGCTGTCGACGGGCCCGAACGCCCGCAACAGCCTGCTGTCGGCATTCGACCTAGACCCGGCATCGCTTGGCGCGAAATTCCGCCTCGACGCCTGGGTGACGCCGCCGCTTTATACCGGCAAGCCGCCCGTGGTTCTGGCCGACGGCTCGGGCGATCAGAGCATCCGCGCCGTCACCGTCCCGGAAAAAAGCCTGGTTGTCGTGCGCATCAATGGCGGCCCGTCATCCAGCCCGGAGCTGCATTTGACCGGACCCGACGGGGACGCCGGCAAGACGATCAAACCGGCGAGTTTCGAAGACGGGCTCGCGGAATACCGTATGACGCTGAGCGAGGACGCGACGCTGGAGGTGAGGCTCCGCACCTTCGCGGCCGCCATCTGGCAATTCGACCTGATCAAGGACGCGCCGCCGGTCATTGCGCTTACCGAGGAACCCAGCAGTTCGCCGCGCGGCTCGCTGCGTCTGGGATTCCGGACCGAGGACGATTACGGCGTCGCCAGCGCGGAGGCGCGATTCGAACTCGCCGATGAAGGCGAAGCGTCATTGCGCGAACAAGCCCGCACCGCCACTCCCGATTCCCCGCTCGCCCCGCCGGTCATACCGCTCAACCTGCCGCGGGCGAATGCGAAGACGGCGGAAGCACATATTTTCCGCGACCTCACAGCCCACCCCTGGGCCGGGCTTAAGGTGAAAATGACCCTCGTGGCCCGCGATCAGGCGGGACAGGAAGGGACCAGCGAGCCTGTCGAGATCGTGCTGCCGGCCCGCAAATTTACCAAGCCGCTGGCCAAGGCGCTGGTCGAGCAGCGGCGCAATCTGGTGCGCAGGCCCGAAGCGCGCGCCGAGGTTATCCAGAGCCTGGCCGCGCTGACGATCGGCGCGGAACATTTCATTGAGGACAAGGTCGTCTATCTCGGCATCCGCTCCGCCTTCTGGCGGTTGAGCAACAGGCGCGCCGGCGATGCCGCCGCAACGGTCGTCGAGCAGCTTTGGGACCTCGCTCTGAGGATCGAGGACGGCGACCTTCCCGAAGCCATTGCCGACTTGCGGGCCGCGCAGGAGAAGCTCCGCCGCGCGCTGGAGGAAGGAGCGCCGGAGGAAGAGATACAGCGGCTGATGGCCGAGTTGCGGTCCGCGATGCAGCGCTTTTTGCAGGCCATGGCCGAGCAGGCCCGGCGCAACGGTAATCTCGCGGAGATGCCCAAGGGTCTGGGCGATCAGCAGATGCTGTCCTCAAAGGATCTGGAGGAAATGCTGCACAATATCGAGAATCTCGCCCGCTCGGGCGCGCGCGATATGGCGCAGCGCATGCTGAACGAGCTGCAGAATATGCTCGAGCGCCTGCAAATGGGCGCGATGAACCAGAACTCGCGCGGCCAGCAGATGATGAATATGGTCCAGGGCCTGGGCGAAATCATCCAGCGTCAGCAGAAGTTGCTCGACGAAACCTTCCGCCAGCAGCGCGAGCGCGACAGCCGGCAGGAGCAGCGACAAGGCCAGCGGCAGGGTCAACAGGGCCGTCCGGAACGCCCGGGCCGTGAGGGTCAGCCCGGACAGCAAGGCCGCCAGGGCCAGCAGCAGGGCCAAAGCCCCGGTGACGGCCAGGGCCGGATGCAGCTCGGCGAGCTTGCCGGAGCGCAGGGTGAGTTGCGCAAGAAACTGGATTCCCTGCTTGAGCAGCTTCGCGGCTTCGGCGCCCGTCCGCCCGACCAGCTGGAAGGCGCGGGCCGGGCCATGGGCGACGCGGAAAATGCGCTGAAAGAGAAAGACCTCGGCCGCGCGTCCCAGCAGGAAACGCTGGCGCTTGACCGGCTGCGGCAGGGCACCCAGCAGCTTGCCGAACAGGTGCTCCAGTCACTCAGCTCGCGTATGGGGCTCGGCAACCGGGGCCAAAAGGACCCGCTGGGGCGACCGGAGCGGACGCAGGGGCCTGATCTTGGCACCTCGGTCAGAGTGCCGGACGAAATCGACATTCAGCGCGCGCGCGAAATACTGGAGGAACTCCGGCGCCGGCTGAGCGAACCGACGCGCCCGATGATCGAGCTCGACTATCTGGAACGGTTGCTGCGTCAGTTCTGATTGCCGCGCTCACGCAGCGGAGGCGTCCTCATCAAGCGCGATGCGCACCTGCTCTCTGATTTGGTCCAGCGTGAACGGCTTCTGGATGATGCCCTTGATCAGAGTATAGAGGCCGTAGGCCTGGTCACGATGCTCCGCATAACCGGTCATCAGCAGGATAGGCAGCTCCGGCCGGTCGCGCCCCACCTGGAGTGCAAGGGCGATGCCGTCGATAACGGGCATTCTGATGTCGGAGAGCAGCAGATCAAACTTGTCCACCGGCGAAAGCGCGCGTTCCAGCGCCTCTCCGCCGTCATGCACGGGAACAACATCATGATCGTCCATCTCAAGTGCCCGGCGCACGAAATCGCGCACCGCCGCATCATCTTCCGCCAACAATATGCGCGCCATTGATCCCGACTTCGCGGAGCAGGGGCCACCAGAGCCCTATGCAGAATCTATTTCACACGATTCGCCCGACAATTGGCAACTCCTGGACACAATGCGCCAACTCCACCGCGTAACCGGCGACAAAAGCGCCGGGTTATGCAATCGCGCCAAAATCGGCTTCGGTCGCGAGGTTGCGCACGGATTTCCTGTCCAGCATCACACAGCCGGCAACACGCCCCGACCGGCGCGCGGCAGGCTGACCCCCGGCCCGCCCGCGTCCTTACCGGCCTTTTGCAAAGCGCACCTGTACGGACTTGATCGACTTTGGCGGCGTGGGAATACGCACCGCGAATGTCGCGCGCGCTCCGGCCGCCAGCGGCTCGGTCACCACGTCATATTCCCACTGAAAAACGTCGCCGTCATTTTCGCCCCGCAGCGCAAACACGACCGAGGGCACATCCTTCTGCGTTTCGGCGACATTGACGATATCGCCGTGAACTTCAAGAATGACGCGGCCCGCTTCGCTCTCCCAGGTGTAAGCGACATCCGCGAAATCGAGGCCCCGTATATTCACCGGCAACCCGATACGCGCGTAAGCCCAGGCGCTGCCCGGCAATATGCGAACCACGGCGACCCGCTGCGTGATCGCGATATATCCGATTGCCGCGATGGCCAGACACAGCATGCCCCAGCCCGCCGCAAGTCCCGGCGATATCACCGGCTGGCGGCGGGCCTTGCCGATAACGACTTTCTCGCTCTTCTGCACGACAACGTCGCCTTCGCCGTCGCCGTAAAAATCGGCAACGATGTCGGCGCCGGTTTCATCATCCTCCGGCTCGCCCTGCCCGGCCTCTTCGTCCATCGACGCGTCGGCCTGCACATCCTGTTCCGGCTCCTGATCAACCTCGGTGCCATCAGCCGATTCTTCCGGCTCCGCGCCATCGGCGTCTTCGAATGAGATGTCTTCGAATGAGGTGTCTTCGAATGAGGTGTCCTGTTCCGGTTCCTGATCAGCCTCGGCCGCGCTATCGGGCTCGGCCTCACCGGCCGCGGCGGCCGCAATTTCGGCGCCGGCCTCATCGGCCGGCTCAGCCTCGCCGTCGCCGGCCTCCTCCTCCCGGAAGACGATCTCTTCATCTTCCTCCGCCTCCTCGAGGGGGGGAGCGTCGTCCGGCTGGATTTCATCCGCCGAACGGGCTGTCCAGACATGCTCGCATTTGGCGCAGCGAACCTTGCGGCCTCCCTCCGGTATGGCGACGGGAATCTCGTATTGCGTCCCGCATTCGGGACACTCCAGGATGAATGGTGTATCATTCTTCACGGCGTACTCGCTTGGCCTCCAGCCACCGCGGCGATCTTTTATGCCTCACTATACCAAAAGACATTGATACAGAAGATAGTGTCCAGCATAAAGGCCCGGCTGCAAGGAAAACAGACCTCACAGTTGCCCACGTGATTCGCTTCGAAAATGTCGGACTGCGCTATGGCCTTGGGCCGGAAGTGCTTCGTGATGTCAATTTTCACCTGATTCCGGGATCCTTCCACTTTCTGACCGGCCCGTCGGGAGCAGGCAAAACCAGCTTGCTGCGGCTGTTGCTGATGTCGCTGAGGCCAAGCCGGGGCCTTATTTTCCTGTTCGACCAGAACGCATCCAACCTGCCGGCCGGCGAAAGGGCCGAATTGCGGCGGCGCATCGGCATCGTTTTTCAGGACTTCAGGCTGCTCGACCATCTGACAACATGGGAGAATGTCGCTTTGCCGCTGCGGGTTCTGGGCAAGAATCCGGACGAATATCGAAGCGACGTCACCGAATTGCTGAAATGGGTCGGGCTCGGCGACCGCATGTATGCCTATCCGGCGGTACTCTCCGGTGGCGAAAAACAGCGCGCGGCGATTGCCCGGGCGGTTATCGGCAAGCCGGAGCTGCTTCTGGCCGACGAGCCGACGGGCAACGTGGATCCGCAGATGGCGCATCGGCTGCTGCGGCTGTTTGTGGAACTGAACAGGCTCGGGACCTCGGTCATAATCGCCACCCATGATTATCAGCTGATGGACCAGACCGATGCGCCGCGTCTGGTGCTCAACGAAGGCAGAATGGAAATCCGATGAGCGATATCCAGCGCCAGTTCCGTTCATTCGTCGCCGGGCTCGGCGCCAGCGCCTGGATTTCCCTGACGCGTTCGGTGCTGAGCGGCAAAAAGAAGAATGAACCTGCTCCCATCGTCCAGCCGGCTTCGATCGCCGGACGCGCGCTGACCATGGTGATCGCCATCATGTGTTTCCTGGCCTGCCTGACCGCCGGCGCGGTTTACATGGTCAACAAATCCGCATCCGCATGGTTCGACGACATCGCCAGCGAGGTCACCGTGCAGGTCCGCCCGTCCAACAAGGCCGATCTGGAGAAAACCGTCACTCTGGTTTCGCTGTTTTTGGCGCGCCAGCCCGGAATAAGCAAGGTTGCGCCACTGAGTCCGGAGGAGTCGGCGCGGCTGCTGGAACCTTGGCTCGGGAATTCCGACGCGCTCGACGCAATCCCGATACCGCGGCTGATCGCGGTGCAGATAGACCGGTCGAAACCGCCGGACCTGGCCGCGATCAGACGGTCGCTTGAAACCAATTTCGCCGATGTAGTGCTGGACGATCACCGCCGCTGGCAATCGGAGATCAGAACCGTAACGCGATCGCTGGCGCTCGGCGGGATCACCGTGTTGATCCTGGTCGCCGCCGCAACCGTCGCGACCATCGTATCGGCAACCCGAAGTGCGATGGCCTCAAACCGCGAGATTGTCGAGGTGCTGCATTTCGTTGGCGCGGGCGAGAGTTTCATCGCGCATGAATTCGAGAAGCACTTCCTGACCGTTGGCGTGCGTGCGGGGCTTGTCGGCGCGCTGGCGGCGACACTGGTGTTTCTGCTGTTGCCGCTGGTTATGACGCTGTTGGGCGGCGGTTCGCTCGCCGCCACCGAATTCAAACGTCTCATCGGAACGTCGGGTCTGGACTGGCCCGGCTACGCCCTCTTCATTGTCGTTGTCGTCGTCGTTGCCTCGCTGTGTATGCTGACCTCCCGGTTCGGCGTATTCCGTATTTTGAAGTCGCACGACTAGCGCTTGTTCCCGCCGGAAAGCCCCGATATCCCCGATAAGGACTTTTTCCAACATGTTCAGAGGCATCGCCATGGTTTTCGCGCGCGCGCTTTCGGCTTATGTTGCGCAGGCGCGGAAAAGCGCCGCGCGATGAATTTGCCAATTTGCCAGCCTCGTTCAGGACGTTGCAAATGAGAATACTGACCGGCACGATCAGATGGATTATCCGCACGGCAGTGCTGCTGGGCCTCCTGTTCGCGGCCGGCTTTGTGGCCTTCACCAGCGCCATTGCCCCCGATCATCTCCCCGACGGACGCAACGCCGATGGCATTGTCGCGCTGACCGGCGGAAAAGCGCGTATCGGCGAAGCGGTAAGACTTTTGTCGGCCGGCCGGGGCAAGCGGATGCTGATCACCGGCGTCAATCCCAAGACCACCAGCGAACAGCTTCAGCTGCTGCTGCCCCAGGGGCGCGATCTGTTCAATTGCTGTATCGATCTCGGGCGTGAAGCCGAAGACACCGCCGGCAACGCCAAGGAGACTCGCGACTGGGTCGAACTGCACGAGTTCGGATCGCTCATCGTGGTGACCAGCAGCTATCATATGCCGCGTACCCTGGTGGAGCTGGAACGGCTCATGCCCGATGCGGAAATTGTGCCCCACGCGGTCGTGCCGAGCAGTTTCCGCGCGCCGAACTGGTGGGCCAACCGCAATGTCCTGAGGCTGATTTTTTCCGAATATGTGAAATATCTGCCGGCGCTCGCCCGCCTGATGGCGACGCGCGCCGGTTTCGATATACAGGCGGCTGGCGCCTTTCCAAGCCCGAGACCGGCATAAGCCGGGCCCGCCATGGCGCGCTCGATCCTCTATACGCTCGTCTTTTATCTCGCAACGGCGCTGATTCTGGTGCTGGCCAGTCCCCTGCTGCTCGGACCCCGGCGCTGGGCGATGGCGTCGCTGGTCTTCCATGGCCGCGTCTGCGTCTGGCTTCTGAAGGTCGTGTGCGGAACCAGAATGGAGGTGCGCGGCCACGAAAAACTGCCCGAGGGTCCCGTGCTCGTCGCATCCAAGCATCAATCTGCCTGGGACACTTTCGCGCTGGTGCCGCTGCTGCGCGACCCGGCGATGGTGATGAAGCGGGAATTGATATGGATACCCCTCTATGGCTGGTTCTCCGCCAAGTTCCGCATGATTTTCGTGCGCCGCGAATCCGGCCCTTCGGCGCTGCGGCGCATGGCTCGCGACGCCAAGGACCGGGCGGCGCAGGGCCGCGAAATCGTGATCTTTCCCGAAGGCACGCGGCGCGCGCCGGGCGCCCCGCCCGACTACAAGCCGGGTGTGCTGTTTCTTTATGACGCGCTCCAAATCCCCTGCCTGCCGATTGCGCTGAATTCCGGTCTGTACTGGCCGCGGCGCAGCATCCGGCGCTACCCCGGGACGATTATTGTCGAGTTTCTCGATCCTATCCCGCCCGGCCTGAAGCGGAGCGAATTTCTCAAGAAGCTGCAAGACGCGATCGAGACGGCGTCGTCGCGGCTGATTGAGGAAGCCGCCAACGCGCCCCATCCTCCCCCTCGCCCCATCGGTAACCC
>JAJFHO010000156.1 GCA_021775575.1 Hyphomicrobiales bacterium | reverse complement strand
AACCGGCTTGGCGGGGGCGTAAAGCGGCGCGCTCATGTCCCGTGTGGCCGCCGTCGGCCGCCAGACCTCACCGGATCCTGGCTTCTTCTCGTAGAACACGTCCTGTTCGGCCAATTCCTCGTCGATGTGGAAGACGAAGGCGAGCGACATTTCTTCATTTGGCGCGTCGGCAGATTTCTCTTCTTCGGTGGTCGCTGCGGAAACGACGATCTGCGCAGAGGACGCGGAGTCGTCGTGCGGCCCGCCGGAATCGTGTTCGATGATCGTCATCGCCGCCGCCGCCGATGCGGTGATGAGCGCGCCGATGAACGCGGTTGTAGTGAGTAGACGTTTCATGGTCGGTTTCCTTTCTGAAGGTTGCATTCAATTCGCGACCGGCAGTCCGCTGGGGACGCTGGCCGGGACAAGGTCCCGCTGATCCCGGCTGGCGGGATCGGTCAGGGTTTCGAGGAAGGCGACGAGGTCGCCGATTTCGCTGTCGGCCAGCGAGACAGGCCGCAACTCGTTCGCCTCGGCGATGCGGGCGCGGAGGATCTGAGTATCCTGCACCCAACGATCACGCCGGAAGAAATCCGCTTCGCGGCGGGGGTCCACCGGCGTGAAGGCCAGCACCGATCCGGTGCCGGTCTGTTCGATCACGCCATCCAGTTCGGGCAGTGTGGCCGAATTCGTATTGTAACGTTCCAGCGCCGCCACCGGATCTAGGTGATGGCGCACGGCGTCTTCCAGCGTCGCATAGGCGCCGGAATGACCCCAGGGGCCGGTCAGCGCGACATTGCGCAAAGACGGTGTGCGGAACCGGAACATATCCGCCGGATCGAAACTGACGCGGTAACGCCCCTCATCCTCAACCCGGTCATGGAAACCGGTTGCGCGCCAATAACTCGTGTCCTTTCCATGCGCCTTGCCGGGACCGATCTGCGGCATGGCGATGGCGTGGAAGCCTTGATCGGTTTGGAACTTGCTGGAATGGCAGGCCACACACCCGGCTTTGCCGTAGAACAGGTCCATGCCCCGTCGCGCCTGCGCAGACAGATGCGAGGCATCGCCGGTGCGCAGGTACTCGTCGAACGGGCTGCCGTCGGCGCGAAACGCCGTAGTCTCAAACACCGCGATGGCATTGGCGGCGTGGACGAATGAGATGTCGCGGGCCTCGCCGATCTCGGGATAAGCCATGCGGAACGCTTCGACGTAAGCCGGAATCGCGCGAAGGCGCTTGGCCAGCAATTCCCACGCGCCGTTCGGACCCTCGAGCTTGTCAAGTGCAACGGCCGTGGCGATTGCGTTCTCACCCTTGTGCCCGGCCATCTCCAGATGCGAAAGCACTGGGAACATGGCCTGTGCGGCCAGCACATTGTCGAGACCCTCGGGCAGCTGCTCGCGCGCTGGGGTCCAGAAGCCGCTGCTGAACGCTCCGCTCGCATCGGCCTCGACGCGCCCGTCATGGAACATGCTCGTGTAGCTCTTCGCGCCGACGAAATAGAGCGGCTGCGCGTTGCGCGGCACGCGGCCCAGAACAGGGCTCGCAACCTTGCGATCCTCGCCTAGCCCCGCCCCGCCCTCACCGATGGAGAGAGCCAGCGCATCGCCACTGCCGAGACTCGGATGGTGGCAGGTGGCGCAGGAGATGTTGCGGTTGCCGCTCAGAATCTTGTCGAAGAAGAGCTGGCGGCCGAGTGCCACCTTGGCCGGAACGGGGGCACCGTTATCGTAGAAATCGGCATCCGTGACTGGCGCGGCCGGGGGCTCGGCGGGCGTCGCGGACCAACCCGCTGCAGGCATGAGCAGAAGCACGGCGGCGACGCCGAACAAAACGCGCTGGCGGGCGCTGCGGTCACCCTTATCGGTCATCGTGCAAAACATGATCTCGTTTCCTTGGTCAAAGCCGCCCTTCCGCCACCGGGATGGCCCCGGTGGCGGTTGCTGTTTCTGCAAGCGAATTGAAGCTGTTACGCGGCGATCGCCTCTGCGATCTGGGTCACGTGCCGCAAGTCGGATCCGCAGCAGCCGCCGAACACGTTGAGCCAGGGCAGCCTCGCCCGGATGCCGCGGTACTGCGCGGCCAGCTCGCGCGGATCGCCGTCGTCGAGCGTGTCGCAGCAATCGAGTTCCGCATGGCTCATGCGCGAGGCGTTGCAGCGCAGCCCCCGGATGCGCCGTGCCCACACTGCCCCGTCCAGCTTTTTGAAGAAATGAACGGGATGGGCGCAGTTCACCATGTAATAGGCAGGCCCGCCCGCGGTCGCGGAGTCGACGGCTTCGATGGCGTCGCCAAGCGTTTGTGCTGTAGGTAACGCACCGTCTGTCTCCACCGTGAAGGACACGACGACCGGCAGCCCCGACTTCTTTGCCGCCCGGACGACGCCGATGGCTTCGTCAGACCTGGTGAAGGTCAATGCCGACACCATGTCCACCTCGGTTTCGGCGAGCCAGCAGATCTGGCGAGTATGATAGTCTTCCGCCTCATTCGCCGCGAAGGCGGCATCCGGAGCATAGGCATCGCCGCGCGGGCCGATCAGCCCGTTCAGGACAATCGGCTTCGCATTGCCCGCAAACTGCGCGCGCATCCGTGCGATGAAGGCGACCGCCTTGTGGTTCGCACGCCGCAATTGCTCTTCAGACGCGCCGAGATCCTGCGCCCAGTGCATATGCGCCTTCCACGTCGGCGCATCGAGAATGAACCCGGCCTCGTGGTCACGGGCCAATGCGAGGAAGTCGCGCATATAGTCGATTAGCGCCTGACGGCCCGCAAGATCGGGCAACAGCGTGTGCGCTGCGAATTCTGGAATCTCAATGCCCTTGTTGAATATCAGGTCGGTTTCCAGCCCGGCGTCCGTTAGGAACAGGTCGCCGGCAAGCTGAGGCAGGGCGTGTCGATAAAGCGATCTCATTGTTCGTCTCTCCCTTCTTCGTGGCCGAATGAACGATGAGCAGACACTACCGCGGACAGAAACCAGAGGCTTGGAGACGACGTGGAGAAGTTGTGGAGAAGTTCCGGGGAAATCCCGAAATCAGATCCCCAGCTGCCGGAAAGTGTCGTCGATCAGCGACCGATGCGGATCTTCGTAAGGATAGGCGCGGAAGAACTCGGCGCGCGAGTAATCCGGCCTGCGCCGGCGCACCTCCGCCGCGTATCCGAGCGCCGCCTCATGATCCCCAGCTGCCTGATGGCACCATGCGGCGACGGCGATGATATGATAGTGCGCGTTCCTCTGGCGTGCGGCCCGCTTTGCCCATGTCACGGCGTCATGGTACTCGCCGGTGAGCGCGCAAGCCTCCGCGAACAGCGACAGGTATGCGAAAGACATCGGATCGTAGGGGCTGATCCGCCGCGCCTTGGTGGCGCTGTCGATAACATCGGCACTCACCGCACGAAACAGATTTCCGTAGCCGAGCGAGAAATGACCCTTTGCGAAATTCGGATTGAGATCGACCGCTGCCGAGAGCTCATCGACCGCAAGGTCCAGATTGCCGGTCAGCAGCGCCGTGCGCCCCAGCACCCAATGCGCCTGCGGATCAAACGGGTCGAGCGAAATGCTGCGCTGGCCGTATTCGGCCGCGCGGGCGATCTCCGCGTCCCGGTCACCGGCAGTCTCGAAGAATGCCCGTTGCCAGTGCAGGAACGACAATCCCGCGAAGATGCGCGAGGATGCGGGGTCGGCGCGCGCCGCGAGCTGAAAAAGGTGTTCCGCCTGTTCATGTGCTTCAGGCGAGAACCGGTAAAGACAATCATTTGCACGGTGATACGCGCTCCACGCATCCAGAGAGGCAAGCGGCCTCAGCAGCGCCCTTTGCCGCTCCTTTAGGTCAATCTCCGATTCTACCGCCGCAACGATCAGGTCGCTAATTTCGTCCTGCACCGCAAAAAGATCGTCGATTTTGCGGTCGAACCGCTCCGCCCAAATCTCGCGCCCCTGTTCCGTGTCGGTCAGGATGACGGTCAGACGAAACCGCTTAGCCGAGCGGATGACCGAGCCGTGCAGCAGATAGCGTACCCCCAGCGACCGCCCGATTGCCGCCGGATCGGACCCCTGGTCGCGAAAATGCTCGGCGCTCGCGCGGGCGGTAACGAACAGCCAGCGTGTGCGTGCCAGCCGTACGGTGAGGTCGTGCAGCAATCCGCTCGCCAGTAGGTGCTGACCGCTGTGCTGGTCGAGAGTCGAGAACGGCAGAACGGCAATGGACG